>DATFXC010000242.1:0-12809 GCA_035258625.1 Candidatus Udaeobacter sp.
CGGGAACAAGGAGGATGCGATTCGCGAAGGCGAACGCGCGGTCCAGTTGACGCCCGTTAGCAAAAACGCCATTGAAGGCGCAACGCTCGTGCGATATCTCGCTGTGATTTATGCATGGGCTGGTGACAAAGATCGCGCCATACAACGACTGGCTGAGACAACGTACCTGCCGGGCAGCCACGTGAGCTACGGCTATTTGCGTCTGCATCCACTCTGGGACCCGCTACGCGGCGATCCGCGGTTTGAAGCAATCGTCGCTTCACTCGCACCAAAGTAATATTTCGCGTTTTCCTGGGCGCGCACTCGCAACCTCAGAAGCAAGCAGGCAGAAACCCACACCGGATGCAAGGTGAGTCTTTAAGACACAAGAATCGTGTTCGGACTTGACACCTGTCAAATTACTGATAGAGGCCAGTTTATGGAAAACATCTACCGCAACCTCCCCGTACGTATGCTCGCGGCAATGCTGGTTACTGTCGCAGTCATCATCCTCAGCACCTTCGCGGCGCACCCACCCGCTCAGAACCAAAGCTCGGTTACATTAAAGAGTATTCGAACTGACAGCACCGCAGTGTTCTACGCTGACCAGCGCCCAGACTGCGCCTGGTTTGTCGAGGCGGTCTACGCCGACAATCGCCCAGATTGCGCGTGGTTTGTGGAGGCGGTCCTTCCAACCGGCGACAGTAAGCTGGCGAACGAGAACTTGAAATCAGTCGCAGCGACGCTTTAAGCCTGCTGGTTAGCCACGGAAACAGGGTGCCAGTCTCGAGGTCGGGAGTGGGCGTATTGCGTACCGAACTCTCACTACCGTTTGCTTCAAGTACCCCGTCGCCCCGGACACACCTTTTCGTGAGATGTATTCAGAGCGAATTCACGCGGCGTGGTTTGGAATACACTTCTTTTTACTAACTGCGATCTGCCTTGCGGGGGTATTCTGGTTGATAGCGCAAGGGTCAACGATTTTACCGTCAGCTTGCAACGATTACGCGCGTGAGGGCGAGCTGGTTCTAACTTGGTGCTTGGGAAAACAGGCTGGTGCGTCGAATCCGCTTCGGAGAGGCATCGCGACCTATCTGCATGCTGCCGGAATCCAAGCCGGCTACACCTTTTTCGCTCCCAACGTTCCAAATCACCACCGCCTGCGCTTGGAGCTGTTTCACGAAGACGGACGGGTAGAATACGAGTCGCCGCGTGTGCGCAGCGAAGCCGCCGCACTGCGTTTGGACAGTTTGTTAGACAGGTTGGCCGAGGAACGTTACGAGCCGGTCCGAGAGGTACTCGTCAAAATGCTGGCCTTCTCCGTCTGGCGGGAACACCCAGATGTAAAAAAGATTCGAGCGACTTTCGGATCGGTTAATCCACCTGACATAAATGAATTTGAACAAGGCAAAATAGAAACCTTTCAACCAATCTTCAGCTTCGATTTCAGCCTGCGCGATTAGCAGAAGCAGTAGCGCAATGGTTGTCTATTGTTCCTGATCCCAAGCTCATCGATTCTGTTATCCGTCTAATCCGTGCAATCCGTGGTTAAATCGCCCGGTTCGCAAATCAGCGCCGGGCTAAATCCACTACGAAACTGCTGGCAACGCTTCGTCGGCTTTCTATTTCCATTGGAAAGCGATGCGTGGCTTGCTGTGTTCCGGATCGGTTTGGGTCTCCAGGTTATCGTATATACGCTGTTCTTAAGAAGCGACTGGCATTATCTGTTCGCCAGCCGTGGCAAGGGTCTTGTCGGTCGCGAAGTGGGCGAAGCAATTACCTTTTTCGACAGTCCGTTGATCCCGAAACTCGGCTGGCTGGTCGCGCTCGGTCATAACCTCAACATGAGCGAAGAAACGGTGCTTACCCTTGCCTGGGTTTGCTTACTATCTGCTGGTTGGCTTTTGCTGCTGGGACTGTTCTGTCGCCCGGCAGCGATTGTCGCCTGGTTCGTTCATCTATGCGCCGCCGAAAGCGGAGGGTTACTCGCATACGGCGCCGATAGTTTTATGACGACGGCCCTCTTTTATCTCATGTTATCTCCGCTGCCCGACCATTATTCTTTTGACCACTGGGTAGCAAAAACAAAACCGAAAAATCCCCTGCTTTCGGGTTTTTGGCGGCGCGTCCTGCAGATACATCTGTGTTTTATTTATTTCATCGGCGGCCTGGCAAAGTTTCTCGGCAACGGCTGGTGGGACGGTTCCAATCTTTGGCGCTCGCTGATCCGGGCGCCTTTTACGGTTGTGCCACCCGATGTTCTCGTTCGATTCAAATACGCTCTGCCGGTGCTCGGGATCTCGATTTGTCTGCTCGAGGTGAGTTATCCAATTTTCATTTGGATGAAAAAGACGCGCCTCATTTGGCTGAGTTGCATTTTGGCAATGCACGCCGCCATAGGACTATTGATGGGTTTGTACCTCTTTGCACTGGTGATGATCGTCATGAATGTCGCAGCATTCGGCATTCCTTCCAGGAGCACGACAGCGCAAGCATTTTCTGGGAGTCCTAATTAATAATGGTCGCGTGACATTTTCTCGACATTTTCTCCGAGAATTCCAGAGTGAAGATTTCTGATCGACTGCGGATCGCGTCGATTGGCCTTGAAACGTGAAGCGACGATCTCGCTAGGAGACGTACATCCGTGACATCCGCTGCCTACCCGCCGTAACTTTGGCGAAGGTCAGGTAAGTCCTCGGCGGTCATCCCCCTTCGCTCCGTTACGGGGCGACAGGTAGACCGCCGCTACAGAATGACTGCAATGAACGAATCCGTTGAAGAACGAGTCTACCGGCTGCATGCCGGCGGGATCATCGACATGCATTTCGATTTGCCGATGGATTTGTACGAAAAACGTAACCGCAAAAATGTCTTGGAAACAGAATTTTTGCCGGAATTTGAAGCGGGGAACGCCAGCGTTCTCGGCGTAGCGATTTACATCGAGGACCGCTATGTCCCGGAAAAAGGTTTACGCGTGGCGCTCGATCAGATTGCCCGGCTGTATGCCGAAACAGCAGGGTCGGACCGCCTCGCGATTTCCAAGAGCTTTCGTGAATTTGAGGAGGCGCGCGAAAAGGGCAAAATCGCATTTCTCATCACGATGGAGGGCGTCGAGCCGTTGGGGACCGACTTGAATCAAATACGGGTCTTTTACGAACTAGGTGTGCGCTCAATCGGGCTCACACACGCCCGGAGCAATGCCGCCGGGCACGGGGGAGTCTTCGCAGCAAGCGGCTCTTCCCCAAAGGGTCTTACCGCGTTCGGCCGCGACGTGCTGCGTGAATGCGAACTCCTGGGCGTGATCGTTGACCTTGCGCACATAAATCCTGCCGGGTTTGAGGAAATTCTCTCGATGACTACAAAGCCGCCGATCGTGTCGCACACGAACGTCCGACGCTATTATGATATTGAGCGCAATATTAGCGATGAACAGATCAAAATGATCGGTCAACGGCGTGGGGTGATCGGCGTCAATTCCATCCTCGTGAGCCCGCAAGAAGAAGAAAGCACGCTCGATTGGTACGTCGAGCATATCGAGCATATCGCGAATTTGATCGGCATTGACGGGGTCGGGATCGGCTTCGATTTCTTCGAATTCATTTACGGCCAGTGGCCCGAGTCGAGACAAAAAGAACTCGCAGCAAAATTTACAACGCCGCATTTCATTCCCGATTTGAGGAACCATTCGCAGGCGCGCAATCTCACCCGCAAATTGATCGAGCGCGGATTCCAAGACGAGCAGATCGAAAAAATCCTGCGCGACAATTGGCTGCGAATTTTTGAGGAAGTTCTTTGAACTTCTTCTCTTCCTCTTCCGCTTAATCTTAATCTAAAAGAAGATTCAGAGGAACAGGAAGAGCAGCCTTGAAATTCACAAATCTCACTCGGCGCACGGAGATCGGCGCGAATTCCTACTATCTTGAGATTGGCCGCCATCGGCTTCTGCTCGATTGCGGAATGCACCCGAAAAACACCGCGGAGGATGCGCTGCCTGATTTCAAGGCGATCGCCGACCGTGAGATTAAGGCGATTGTAATTTCTCACGCGCATCAGGATCACATCGGCACGTTACCACTCGCAATGCGGCGCTTTCCAGGCGCGCGGGTTTTCATGACAGAGGCCACGGCTGAGGTGGGCAGTGTTCTTTTGCATAACTCGGTCAACGTGATGAAACGGCAACGCGAGGAGATCGGCGAACCGTCGTATCCGCTTTTCACACACCGAGAAACCGATCGCGCATCCGAACGCTGGCACTGGTGTCCGTTGCGCCAGCAAATTTCCATTGCCGGCGAACGCACGCCCCGTCGTGAAAAAGATGCGTTGACCTTTGAGTTCTTCGAGGCAGGACACGTGCTTGGTTCGAGCGGAGTCATGCTGCGCGCCGACCGCCAAACTGTGTTTTACACCGGCGACGTTAATTTCGACGATCAAACGATCATGGAAGCTGCTGTTTTTCCCGAGCGAAAAATTGACGTGCTGATCATCGAATGCACCCGGGGCGACCACGCAAAACCCCAGGGGTGGACCCGGGCCAGTGAAGAGCGACGCCTTGCCGATGCGCTGGGAGCCGCTTTCGAGCGCGATGCGTGCGTGCTGATACCAGTGTTCGCATTAGGCAAGACGCAGGAGATTCTGGGAATGCTCTACAAGTTTCGCCGCCAGCGGTTGCTGCCCGAATTTCCAATTTATATCGGCGGTCTCAGCTCGAAGTTCACCGATATCTACGATCGGCGCGCACACACGACACGCCGGCAATTGCCGCGCTTGCGTCTAATGAGAGACGTGGCGCCATTCATTCTCAACGATGAGACGGTGCGCGACACGCCCGTGCGCGGCGGACGCGTGTACGTTCTGTCCAGTGGGATGATGATTCCTAAAACGCTCTCCAATGTCTTTGCTCGGCGAATCATCCAGAACGCGCAGCACTCGATCTTCTTTGTGGGTTACGCCAATCCGGAGTCGCCGGCCGGCCTTCTGCGCGATGCCGGTAGAGCCGGCGAGGTGGCGCTCGATCCCGATAAACCGCCACAGCGCATCTGCAGCAACATCGAGCAGTTCCAGTTCAGCGCCCACGCGACGCGCGAGACCCTGGTAGCTTATGCAAAAAGAGTTTCGCCGAAGAAAATTCTTCTCGTGCACGGTGACCCGCCAGCAATCGAGTGGATGCGCGCCACACTTTCGCACGAGCTCCCGGCAGCAGAGGTGATTGCGCCAACGCCGGGCGTGGAACTAGACTTGTGACCGGAGGACAGTGATCAGTGATCGGAAGCTGACGCACCGTTAGAACTTAGACTGTTCACGGATCACCGTTCACCGATCACGTTTTCACCCATGCGCATCGCCTCTTGGAACATCAACTCGCTGCGCAAACGGCAGGACCGCTTGTTTGCATGGCTTGAAGCAACAAACCCGGACATTGTCTGCTTGCAGGAAACCAAATGCCCGGACGAACAATTTCCAGCGCTCGCTTTGCAAGCGGCGGGTTATGTTTCCGCGTATCACGGGGAGAAATCGTATAACGGCGTAGCGATTTTCGCGAAGACCGCCCTGCGCGACGTTCGGCCATCCCTATGCGATGAGGTAATCGACCCGCAAGCGCGCGTGATAGCAGCAACGATCGCCCGGTTGCGTGTGTTCTCAATCTATGCGCCGAACGGACAAGCCGTCGGCTCGCCAGCCTACGAATACAAACTGCATTGGTATCGCCGGCTCCGAGGCTGCGTCGCGAAGGAAAACTCCACCGATCTGATCTTGTGCGGCGATTTTAATGTCGCTCCGCAAGACCTTGACGTTTACGACCCAGATCTCTGGCGCGGCGCCATCATGGCTTCCGACCGCGAACGGGCGGCGTTTCGGAAATTGTGCACCCTCGGATTGCGGGACACGCTGCGAATTCATCACAAGGAAGGTGAACTTTTCAGCTGGTGGGATTATCAAATGCGCGCGTTTGAAAAAAACCGCGGCCTGCGCATCGACGTCGTACTGGCCAGCGAGAGTTTGGCGAAAAAATGTATCGCGTCCGGGATCGATCGCGAAATGCGTAGCGGAAAAGATCCTTCCGATCATGCGCCGGTGTGGGCGGAGTTCGCATGCTAGGAAACGTTCAACGCTGAGCGCTCGACGTCCAATGGCCAGCGCAGATTCTGAATTGGACGTTGAGCGTTGGACGTTGGACCTTCGACGTTAATGCCTAACAAGTCGCACCTTCGCGTTTCCAATCCTCCACCCAAGCCGCTCCTGATTTGGGACGGCGGATGTGTTTTTTGCCGGTTATGGATCGAGCGGTGGCGCGAAATTACCGCGGATAAAATCGATTACGCCACTTACCAGGAAGTAGCCGGCCGTTTTCCCGAGATTCCGGTCGATCAATTTCAGCGCGCGATGGTTTTCATCGAGCCGGACGGTAAAGTATCCTTTGCAGCTCAAGCGGTGTATCGCTCGTTAGCGTATCGGAGTTCACGAGAATGGCTGGCGTGGAGCTACTATCACCTGCCCGGATTCGCGTGTATTTCTGAAACCGGCTATAGCTTCATCGCTCGCCACCGAAAGTTTGCATCAGCAGTTACGCGGTTGCTCTGGGGCAAAGACGTGCGGCGGCCGACCTACTTCTTGGCGCGATGCTGGTTTCTGCGCACGCTCGCCGTGACTTATCTAATCGCGTTCGTGTCGCTCTGGGTGCAGGTGGATGGCCTTGTCGGCGGCGATGGGATGTCACCGGTCAATCAATTCTTGCCGGCCGCGCGGGCGCAAATTGGCCCAGTCGCTTACACGCTCCTGCCGACGCTTTGCTGGTTTAACGCGACCAATGTGTTTCTTCATTATCTTTGCGGCATCGGCGTTCTCTTTTCGTTGCTCTTGATTTTCGAAATCGCTCCAGCGGTTTCACTTGTCGCTCTTCTCGTTTTTTATTTGTCACTCACGACCGCGGGGCAAATCTTTTTTAGCTTTCAATGGGACATTTTGCTCATTGAGACGGGCTTTTTAGCGATCTTTTTGGCCCCGTGGCGGCTTTGGCCGAGCAAGCTTTCGTTGCCGCCGGCTTCGTCGAACCCAGCTACAGCGCCGGTTTCATGTGCGGGTTTGTTTTTGCTAAAGCTTCTTCTGTTCAAACTGATGCTGATGTCCGGTGTTGTGAAGTTGACCAGCGGCGATGATACCTGGTGGAACCTGACCGCGCTCGATTATCACTATTGGTCGCAGCCGCTGCCGACGGTGTTCGGCTGGTGGGCGGACAAAAGTCCGGAATGGTTCAAGCATTTTTCCGTCGCATTTTGCCTCTTCGTGGAAATTATCGTGCCCTTTTTCATCTGGGCGCCACGACGGCTAAGGCTGCTTGCGGCTGGGCTTATGATTTTCCTTCAAGTAGCAATCGCGCTCACCGGTAATTATTGCTTTTTTAATCTGCTGACGATCGCGCTGTGTTTGCTATTGCTTGACGATTCTGTAGTCAGGACGCTGCTCCCCGGCGTCCGGGGACAGCGTGGAGCGCTGTCCCTACCGGATCGATTGCAAGCCTACGTCGCCATCGCCGTGATAATTGTCACGTTTCCGATCAACGCATGGTTGATTTTCAGCGCATTTAAACCGCTTACTCGCCCACCACACGCGCTGGCGAATGTTTATGAGCGACTCGAAACCCTTCGCATCGTCAACGGGTATGGGCTCTTTCGCGTGATGACGAAGGACCGCTGCGAGATCGTGCTGGAAGGCAGCAACGACGGAATTGAGTGGCTGCCCTATGAGTTCAAATGGAAACCCGGTGATGTGAAATGCGCCCCTGGCTGGTGCGCGCCCCACCAGCCGAGGCTGGATTGGCAGATGTGGTTTGCTGCTTTAGGAACGCCACGTGAAAATCCGTGGTTAATCGGGCTGATCTTCCGACTGCTCCAAGGTTCTCATGACGTGAGCGGCTTGCTCGCGCGCAACCCGTTTCCAGAAAACCCGCCACGCTACATCCGCGCCATGTTTTACCGATATCGCTTTACAACGGTCGGCGAGCTTCGCCAGACCGGCGCGTGGTGGAAACGACAGGAGCTTCGTGAATATTTGCCAACGATTTCGCTGGACCAGGTGCGCTGAAATGGATGTGACGCATGCCGCTACCCTTGAGCCGCGTAGTTTGGTACGTATATTCGGCGCGCGATGGCCAAGGAAGAACAGATCATAACCGAAGGCACTGTGACTCAAGTGCTGCCTGGCACGATGTTCCGTGTCGATCTTCCCGGCCAACGCAATGTCCTTGCCCATATCTCCGGCAAAATGCGCAAGCATTTCATCCGGATCGTCCCCGGCGACAAAGTTTCCGTGGAGCTTTCGCCATACGATCTGACAAAGGCGCGAATCATTTTTCGCGAACAGTAATTTCGGTTTTCTCGATGGTTGAACACGTTAGGCATTGAAGCGTCGAAGCGTAAAAAAAACGCTGCAATCGTTCGAGGCTTATGATTAAAGACAACTCGGCGTTTGCCCATTTAACAAAGCACGCGGATAGTCGCAGCGAACAAACCAACTGGAGATTACCAATGGCAGACGAAAATAAACCAGGACAACCAACATCATCGGCCACCGCCGATGCTCAGAACAAATTGCAGAGCAGCAGAGAACATGCTCGTAAGGCAGCCGAAGATTTGAAATCAGCGGCCGGTGCTTTCGCGGAAGAATACCGCGGAAAGGCGGAGCAGGCCTGGGGTGAAGCACGAGGCAAGGCGGAACAAGCGTGGGGAGATGCGCGCAGCCGCGTCCGCACGTTCCAAGAAGATGCAGAGCAATATGTGCGTGAAAATCCGACAAAGGCGGTATTCACGGCGCTCGGAATCGGGTTCGTGCTGGGTCTGATCTTCCGGCGTTAAGGCCGACAGCTCTCGGAAATGAGCAGCGAGAGCCCTCGGTCTCGCAATCCTGCGGGGCATTCCGGTTTGCTCGATAACGCGCTGGCGCTCATAAGCGCCGCTGTGGAGTTTTTTGAAAGCCGATTTGACCTGGCTGCGCGGGAATCGAAAGCGGCCGCGCTGCAAGTGTTAATACTGGTCGGTTGCGTGATTGCAGCGCTGGCGCTGTGCGTGATGGGATACGTGTTCCTCATCGTCAGTGCGGTTGTTGGCATGGCGCATTTGCTGGGCACATCATGGCCTGTGGTAGCGCTCATTGTCGCCGTGTTCCATTTCATCATCGCAGGAGTGTTATTACTGGTCGCCCGCAGCCGCATCACGAAGCCGATGTTTCGGGGTACCGTTGACGAACTAAAGAAAGATCGCGAATGGCTGAAAACTCTGAATCAATCAATGAGCTGACAGCAGAGATCGCGCGTTCGCGTCAGCGCGTAGCGAGCGAGTTGCGCGGCCTGCGTTACGAACTGGATTTCCCGGCGAAATTCCGCAGGTCATTCCGGAAACAGACGGGTTCCTGGATCGGTGCCGCGGCGGCAGTCGGGGCGGTGATCGCGTTGGCGCCGATGCGGAAGAAAAAAATCTATGTGGACACAACGAGCCGGCGTAAGCGAGATAAAAAGCTAATGGAGACGGGGCTTGCGCTGGCGGCAATGAAGCTCGTCGGAAACCTGGCCCGGCCGGTCATCATGGAGTTTGTTAAGAACCGGTTTTTTTATTCTGGCGAATCGTCCCGCGGCAGGAAATAATCCGCGTCTGTGTCATGGGTCGTAGGTATCCCATGAAGCAGACGAGTACTCCGCCCCATGATATCAGAGGTTTCAGCTCCTTCGTTCGAATCGCATCCGCTGCCGCACGTCGATGACTATCTTGAGATTGGCCAAAAGGCCGGCGCATCAGACGTTCACATCGGCGTGGCCGCGCCGCCAATCTGGCGAGTGCACGGAACGTTGCAACCAATGTGGCCTGACGCGCCGGCGCTTACCGGGGAACAAACCGTTGCGCTGGCAGAGTCGTTCATGCCCGAAGTGTACAAGGAGGAGCTCAACACCCGCGGTGACTCCGATTTTGCCTACGAGAACGAGCATGCTCGTTACCGCGTGAGCGTGGTTCGGCAGCGGCTGGGGGTCGAGATCGTGTTTCGAGTCATCAATCCGTACGTCCGGACAATGGACGACCTCGGATTGCCGCAACAGCTTAAGCTACTCACTCGCTATCAGAATGGTCTCATCCTCGCCACCGGTTCCGTGGGAACCGGCAAATCAACGACGCTTGCTGCAATGGTTCAGCAAATCAACACCGAACGGCACGATCACATCATCACGCTCGAGGACCCAATCGAGTACGTCATCCACTCAAAGAATTGTCACGTTAGCCAGCGGGAAGTTTTCACACATACTGAGTCGTTTGCCACGGCGTTGCGGTCCGCGCTGCGGGAAGATCCCGACGTGATCATGGTTGGCGAAATGCGCGACTTGGAAACAATTTCACTTGCGATCACCGCCGCCGAGACCGGACACCTTGTTCTAGCAACCCTGCACACCTCGAATGCATCGCGCACACTTGATAGATTACTGGATGTTTTTCCACCGGAACAACAGGAACACGTTCGGGTTATGGTCGCTGAATCGCTGCGCGGTGTCATCAGTCACCAATTGATACCGCGCAAAGATGGAACCGGTCGTGTGCTCGCATTGGAGATTCTCACCAATACACCCGCTGTTGCCAACGTGATTCGCGAAAACAAAACGTTCATGTTGCCCGGTATTATTCAGACCGGAAAGAAGCAAGGCATGCGGTTGATGGACGATACATTGATTGATCTCTACCAACGCGGTCTGATCAGTGCAGAAGAAGCTTACGCACGCGCCCAGCAGAAAGATGTCGTACGGCAACACGTGAAAACATGACGCGGATTAAGCACGTGAGTAAACTCATTCACGAATCGATCTTCATGCTAAACTTGGTTTATCCGCGACATCCGCGTAATCCGCGGTTTTCCCATGGCTTATCTTGATCAATTTCTGCAGATCGTAGTCCGACAGGAGGCATCGGATTTGCATATCGCAGAGGGAGAACCTCCAAAGATACGGACGCATGGCGACATAATGCCGATTCGAGCCGAACGGATTTCGCACGATGAAGCCACACGGATGTTGAGCGAGGTTTGCGGTCCGCGTAACTGGGAGATTTTTGAGCAGCACGGCGATCTCGATTTTGCCTATCAGATGGATGAGCACTCTCGATTTCGTACCAACTACTTTAAGCAGTCCGAGGGGTACGCCGCGGCATTTCGATTGATTCCCACGAAGATTTCGACCCTCGAAGAGCTGGGCATTCCGGCAGTCGTGAAGGAATTTGCCTATCTGCGCGGCGGCCTCGTGCTTGTCACTGGTCCGACTGGTTCGGGCAAAACAACCACGCAGGCTGCGCTGGTCGACTTCATCAATCAAAATTTTTCCAAGCACGTCGTGACGATCGAAGAACCGATCGAATTCGTGCACGACAACAAGTGCAGCATCATCACACAACGTGAAGTGCCTGCCGATTCAATCTCGTTTGCTGCCGGCCTGAAGGCTTCGCTGCGCCAGGACACGGACATTGTGCTGGTTGGAGAGATGCGCGATCTGGAGACGATCTCACTCGCGCTGACCGCAGCCGAGACCGGCCTTCTCGTCTTCGGCACGCTGCATACAAACAACGCGCGCAAGACCGTGGATCGCATGGTGGACGCTTTCCCAGCGGACCGGCAACCACAGGCGCGCGCCATGCTGGCAAACTCACTTCGTGGCGTGGTGGCGCAATTGCTGTTGAAAAGGTCCGATCGACCCGGGCGCATTGCCGTAAACGAGATTCTGATTGCTAATGCAGCCGTCGCTGCGATCATTCGCGAAGGCGCTACGCACAAGCTCCAGGACGTAATCGTTTCCGGCAGAGCGCAGGGCATGCAATTCATGGATGACGCCATCTGGGCACTGCTGGAAAAAGGCATAGTGTCCGCGCATGAAGCATTCATGAAAGCGATCGATAAAGGCCGCTTCAAACCGTTTCTCTCGCCCGATGACGAAGCCTTGGCCAACGCCGCCGGTTCCATCCGCGACGACGAAAGGCGGCCTGCTGGCAATGTGTTGAGACCGTTCGGGACTCACGCACAAATGCGCGCGCGCTAGGCCGTACATTGATTCGTCATTTAGAAAATGTCAGCACCGCAGTGGCGCTAAGTTTGCCGGCGCGAAATCGGTCCAGAGCGGTGTTGGCTTGATCCAGGGGGAACGTTTCTGTGCGCGTTCGAACCGGAACGCGCGGCGCGATTTCGAAAAATTCGTCACCGTCGCGTCGAGTCAGGTTTGCCACTGAGGTAATGACGCGTTCTTCCCAAAGATCGGCATAGGGAAACGACGGGATGTCGGTCATGTGAATTCCGCCGCACACCACGACGCCACCTTTCGCGAGCGCGCGCAACGCCGCGGGCACCAGCGCACCGACCGATGCAAAGATAATCGCCGCATCGAGTTTTTCGGACGGCATCTCGTCGGAACCGCCGGCCCAAACCGCGCCGAGTTTTTTTGCGGCTTGCTGCGTTTCTGTGTCACCCGGCCGCGTAAACACAAACAGTTCGCGCCTTTCGTACAGTGCAATCTGCGCGATCAAATGGGCAGCATTGCCAAACCCGTAAA
This sequence comes from Candidatus Udaeobacter sp., assembly GCA_035258625.1. GTDB lineage: Bacteria > Verrucomicrobiota > Verrucomicrobiia > Chthoniobacterales > UBA10450 > Udaeobacter. The sequence continues at coordinate 12,542 of DATFXC010000242.1, forward strand.
TGCCGAGCCGACGCGCATCTCCCGTTTTCCGATAGGAGCGGTAACCGATCAAGCCGGCGCAAAGCAGCGGCGCTACCTCAACATCATCGTAACGGTCCGGCAGATGAAAACAGTATCGCGCATCGGCAACCGTGAAGTCGGCGTAACCGCCGTCGATGGTGTAACCGGTGAAACGCGCGTTATCGCACAGATTCTCCCGGCCTGATCGACAATAAGCGCAGTCGCCATCAGTCCAGCCCAGCCACGGAATGCCCACGCGATCTCCAAT
>DATFXC010000243.1:0-22060 GCA_035258625.1 Candidatus Udaeobacter sp.
GGATTTTAGGAATAGAAGGGAAAGAGCAAACGTTCCCAAGTCATCCGCCTAATCTGTGTCATCCGTGGTTCATTCTCTCTCTTTTCTCTTTCATCCTGGCGACGCTAAGCAAACCTTCCGTGGTGATGCTGCCTTTTGTGCTCGCCCTCTGCATCTGGTGGATGCGAGGAAGAATCCGTTGGCGCGATGCATTGGCAATTGTTCCATTTGCACTAATTTCAGCACTTGCCGGCGCGTGGACAATTTGGGAACAGAAATTTCACGCGCGCGCAGTTGGCCCAGACTGGGCGCAGACCTTTTCGGAACGACTAATCATCGCCGGCCGGGCGATTTGGTTTTATCTGGGCAAACTGATCTGGCCCCATCCGCTGGTCTTCATTTATCCGCACTGGGACATTGAGCCGTCAAAACTGATTGCTTATCTCCCTTTGGTAACAGCAATAGCTGGCCTAATTGCCCTGTGGTTTGTCCGCGCGAAATGGGGCCGGGCTCTTTTCTTCGCCGCGGCTTACTACGTGATTTCGCTGTTTCCAGTGCTCGGGTTTTTCAGCGTGTATTTCTTCCGTTACTCATTTGTGAGCGATCATTTCCAGTATTTGGCGAGCATGGGGCCGCTCGCAATGGCGGGGGCTGGCATCGCGATTCTTGTAAGGCGTTTCTCTGAGACGCCCTTCGCGATGGCTTCTGACACAGAGGCCCTACAATCGACTGCAAAAGCAGCGCAAACGCCGACGCGCTTCAAGTACGCGCTACTCGTTGGACTGTGCGGCGTTCTTCTTCTTTTCCTCGGGCTTCTAACCTTCCGGCAAACGAGCGAATATCGGAATCTCCTCTCGTTGTATACGGCAACGCTGCAAAAGAATCCGGCGTGCTGGATGGCTCATTACAATCTGGGGATCGTTTTTAGCGAGCAGGGCAAGATCGATCAGGCGATTGATCAGTATCAACAAGCCATTACGCTGCGGCCTGCCTATTCGGAAGCGCATTATAACATCGGTCGGCTTTTGGTTGAGCAAGGTCAGATTGATCAGGCCATTTCTCATTATGAAAAGGTGGTGGCGATAAATCCCACTGATCCAGAAGCGCACAACAATCTCGGGATCGCCCTCTTTGGGATCCGGCGTGTTGATGATGCGATTGGGCATTATCAGAAGGCACTCGAAATCCTACCAAACTACGCGGAGGCCTCATGCAACCTGGCGAACGCGCTTGTTGCCAAGGGCGATTTCGATGCTGCGATCGCTCGTTACTCGGCGTGCCTCTCCGCCATACCGGACCAGGAAGAAGCGCAATACAACCTCGCGAGCGCTCTACTGCGGAAAGGCCGCACAGATGAAGCAATTGTGCAATACCAAAAAGTCCTTCAGATACATCCCGAGAACGAAGACGCTCACGCCAACCTGGGTAGCGCCTGGCTTGCAAAGGGACGCGCTCGAGATGCTATGGCTGAGTACAGAAAGGCACTCCAAATTTCCCCCGAAAATTTAGCTGCGCTAAGCAACCTGGCATGGTTGCTGGCAACGTCTGCCGATCCGTCTCTGCGAAACGGATCCGAGGCTGTGCGGTTGGCTGAGCGTGCCGACTCCGCAAGTTCCAGGAGCGACACTCATCCTACCGTTCTCCGGATTTTGGCCGCTGCCTACGCCGAAGTCGGCCAGTTTGTCGAGGCTAAAGAGACGGCTCAACAAGCATTGCAAGCAGCGAAGGTTCAAGGCAACACCACTTTGGCGGACGCGCTGCAAGGGGAGCTTGCCCTTTACGACTTGGGTTTGCCGTACCACAAATAAACCCGACCCGCTCCGCCGCAATTACGCGGCACCTCATTCGAGTCTCGACAACGGGAGACATCGAAAATTGGAACCAATTCTAATCACTAGGAGAGTTCACCCGAAGCGGTAGATGCGCTCGATAGAACACGAGGTCTTGTTCGAGACGATTCGCCAATCGGCGTTTCCCCTGCATGCTGGCTGTAGCCGCGGCTTGTTGCGCCGCAGCGATCGCTTCAGGGAACCGGCCGCTCTCCGCATAAGCTGCCGCAAGCGTCCTGAGAAATTGGGGTTCTCTACCACCGGAAACCACCACTGCTTGCTGGGCAAAGTCGATGGCCTTGCCACCGTCACGGACCCGAGCATCAGACGAAGTCGCCAGAATCCATCCGAGGTTGTTACGAGAATGTGGATCCTGCGGATCCAACGCCACTGCGATTTGATAATGAGCGATTGCCTGGTCGAGCGAACCCCGCCGCAGATGAGCATTTCCGAGGCAGGTGTGGGCATCTGCATCGTTGGGTTGTAGCTGGAGACTTGTCTCCCAATCAGCGATTGCCTCGTCGGTGCGACCTTGTGCAAAAAAAACGTTACCGCGGTTGTAATAGGCGTCTGCATAATAGGGTTGCAATCGTATTGCCTCGCCGTAATGGATCATCGCTTCGTCGGGTAGCCCTTTTCTGGCGAGCGCGTCAGCGAGGTTCACCTGCACAAAAGCTGAACCCACATCATAGTGGGGATCCCGCTTACCAGACCTGATCCTTGCAGCACTCCCGAAATGCGAGATCGCTTTGTCTAGGTCACCGCGGTCGATGCACAGATACCCGAGATTATTGTGGGCAACGTCGTTGTCATCTGTCACGGCGAGAGCATGGCTCCAAAGAGTGTCGCTGTTGCGCCAATAAGAGGTCTGAATGAATGCCTTCCATGTCAGAGCAAGGATTACTAACACCGCGACCGGTGTGGTTACTGCAAGCCGTAATCTGGACTGATGGACCATAACCAGGTCAGCGACGGACCAAACCACGATCACAAAGAGTCCAATATGCGGGAGATAGGTGTAACGGTCTGCGTGGCCTTGTTCTCCGACCTGGACGAAGCCAATCACTGGAGTGAGCATAACGACATACCAAAACCAGCCGGTGAACAGGTACGGTCGTTCTCTCCGGAAAACGATCGCTGCGACAGTGATGGCGAGAAGCAGTCCGATCGCGAGCATCACCTCCCAAATTGCCAGCGTGTAGTTTGGATGAGGATAGAAAACGGCGAGGCGGGTCGGCCAGAGTGTTTTCCAGACATAAATCACGCAAGTCGCGAACGCGTTTTCCACACGCCAGAGCCACGGCAACGGCGGAATCGCGCCAGTAGCGCGTTTTTGCACTACAAATGTGATGACACACGAGCACGCCGAGAGAAGGAGCAGCGGAAGCTTTTCGAGTATGAGACCGCCAAGCACTCGCCTCTGAACGCTAACTCCTGATTTCCGGGCTCTGACCTCCGAATTCTGATTTTTGATTCTCTCAAGCGGCCAGTAATCCAGAAGCAGGAGGATAACTGGTGCGCTTACCAGCATAGGTTTGGACATGAGCCCGGCGGCAAACAGGAGGGCGACCGCCAGATAACGCGTTATCGATGGCGCGCGCGTATAACGGACGTATGCGGCCACCATGAGCAAGAAGAAGACTGCGCTAAGAACGTCTTTTCGCTCGCTAACCCACGCTACTGATTCGACATGCAGTGGGTGAACCGCGAATAATGCTGCGATTGCGGCACTCTTCCAGACTGCGCCAGTCATTTGCCGCAGCACCCTAAACAGCAGCAGCACTGCTATGGTATGCAGGACGACGTTCGCAGCATGATGGCCCCCAGCATTTAAGCCATACAGCTGGCAGTCCAGCATGTGCGAAATAGTCGTCAGTGGATGCCAGTTGCGTGCGTGTGGGCTAGTAAAGGCAAGGCCGATCCCTTTGACCGTCAGGCCAGCCCGAATGGCTGGAGTGTTATATACGTATAGATCATCATCGAAATTAACGAAATCATAACGGATCGTTTGAGTGAATACAACGAGGCTGATCCCGACAAGAAACAGACATATGCCGAGGGTTTTACCACGCCTGCGACGGCTTTTTGATAGTCCACCCTCAACTTTATTAAGCGGTAGCTTCTTGTTAATCGTTATGGGGCGAGCTGGTGCCATTTGTTAAACTGGGATCCCGCAGTGTTTTGCCGGTCTCGTAAAGAGCAATAACCTTCTGGAGCTCCGCAGCAAGGCCGGAGTTGCCCTGGTTATGTGCTAACTCCATACCTCGCTGGGCAGTTTGAATTGCTTCGACAAACCGGCCATTCTCCGCGTAGGCCGCGGCCAATGTGCGCCAAACCATGGGCATTCTGCCGCCCGAAATGCGCATTGCCTGCTCTGCCAGTTGGACCGCGCGACTACCGTCTCGCAGTGAGTCGTCCGGAGAGGTCGCAAATACCCACGCGAGGTTGTTCAGGGCGTTCCCGTTATCGGGTTGGATCAAGAGCACTTTCTCCCATTCTTCAACGCCCTCTGTGATACGCCCCTCCTGTACGAGGACGGTCCCGACAATATTGTGAATCTCGATGTTGGCGGGCTGTAACTCCACTAATTTACGATAGTGAATCAGCGCATCGGTCACTTGGCCCTTTCGGAGAAGCGCCTTGGCAAGGTTTTCCTGGGCTGGCGAGTTCTCGGGCCGAAGGTCTACCGCCGCTTGCAGAAGGAAGACCGCTTCATCCAATTTGCCCTGTTGTAACCGGAGGATGCCAAGATTGTTTTCGGCGACGTCGTTGTTTGATGTTACAGCAAGGGCATGGGTAAACAGGGTTTCGCTATCTCGCCAATTGGAGGTTTGGATACAAGCTTGCCAGCTTAAGGCGCCAATTATCAGTGCCGCGGCAGCGCCTAAAATTTCGCGGTGATGGCGCCAGGAGGCTGTGAAGTCTGTCACACTCCACGCAATCAGCATGTAAAGGCCGATCTGTGGCAGGTATGTATATCGATCTGCGTGTCCTTGCCAGCCGACTTGCACCAGGCCGATCACCGGCACAAGCATCCCCAGATACCACAACCAACCTGTGATGAAATAAGGCGCTTTCTTCCGCAGTACAAACGCGGTCGCTGTAATGCAAATAAGAACGATCAAGGCAAGGGTAATTTCCCATGTTAGCAGTCGGTTTTCCGGATGCGGGTAGAACACGGAAAGTCTGACCGGCCAAAACATCTGCCAAAAATACGCAACGTAGCTCACAGCGGCGTTGTTAATTCGTGTTCTTATCGGTAACTCTGCAGCTTCTCCAAGCGCACCTTTTTGGACCGTAAACGTTATAACACTGGAAACAGTGGCAAGCGCAACGAGTGGGATCTTTTCTGCTGCGAGACTCCTGACGACAGACCACCGACGGCTGTTCGCTGATCGCCGACGGCTCACCTCTGAGGGCTGCCCTCTGATTCTCTCCAGCGGCCAATAATCCAGGAGTAACAGCACGAAGGGCAGTGTCACCAGCATCGGCTTGGACATCAGACCAAGAATAAACACAAATGCTACTATCAAGTACCGCCCAATCGATGGCGCACGTGTGTAATGGACGTACGCGATCAAGGTTAGCATGAAGAAAACACCGCTGAGTACATCCTTGCGCTCCGCCACCCAGGCGACCGATTCCACGCGCAATGGGTGAATGGCAAATAAGGCGGCAACAAAGGCGCTGCGCCAAAGTGCGCCACTCATCCGTTGCAGCACAAGAAAAAGGAGTATCGCGGCAACAGTGTGCAGGACAACATTCGTAAAATGATGCCAGCCCGCCTTTAACCCATACAGTTGGCAATCGAGCATGTGTGAGATTGTAGTAAGCGGATGCCAGTTCATGGAATGAACATGAGTAAATGCCCAGGAAATACCGCTGAAGCTAAGGCCGTTGGTTATGTTAGTGTCTTCATAGACGTAACGCGGATCATCGTAGTTAATGAAGTCGTAGCGCAGCGTTTGGCCAAAAACGACCCATGTAAGCGCTGCCAGACAGATGCAGATGCCGATAGTTTTCCAGCGGCGGATGATCTTCGGTGTGCCTATCGGAGCTCTGATCCTGTGCATGTGTCCTGAGATCAGATGAACCACAAAGCACCCGCCTTCGCTACACGACGGCGCGGCAGGCGAATGCCGAATGACGAAGGAAATCCGAATGACAAAAGCCGAAAGGCGCCAGGGCTGCGCCGCGTGTTTTGCCAATCAAGCTTCGTCATTGATTCGTCATTCGTCATTTCCTTTAGGATTTCCTTTCGTAGATCAAAATGTAATTTCCCAGCTGCGGCACTGATAGTGGGACGCTGTCAAAATAGTAATTCGCTCTGTCTGACGCCACCATGTTTACGAAACCGGCAATAGTATAGTTTTGCGCTGTGTAATCATTAGCCCAGGTGAAAATCAACCGTTCAGATTCTGGCCGTTGCAGCCACGAATCTGGCATTACGACTAAGATGAGAAATTTCGGACGGGCGCGTTCAATCTCGCGAATCATTTCCTGCTGCATTTGGCTGGCATACCTTTGAGATTCCATCAGGCCGTAAGTATAAATGTAGCCGGTTGCGGAATGTCGGTTCGAATAAAAATAAATCTGCGGCTCGGAACCCAGCACGGCGATGGTATCACTTGAGGTTGTATGTTCTCGCAGATATTCTGCAATTCTGATGGATTCCCCGAAAGGACTCTCTGGATAGATCATTCGAGAAGCATTGGCCGGGGAGGCTTCTAAAAAGAACTTTCTTTCTGCGAGAATCGGCCAAGCAAGAGCAGCTCCTAGAATCAAGATGGGAATAAATCGGACTATCATTGATCGATCTACACTGAGATCTGACAATCTGCTGATGGCCACGCCTGCAAGCAGCGACACAGCTGGAAGCACGAAAATAAAATAGTGCAATCGAAAATAGAATCCCGGGCATAGCGCCAATACAGAAAACAATAGGAAGCCAAGCAGGAAAATTGTGGCAGTACGTGTCCGCTGGGTCCACAAACCCGAAACGAGTCCAATTACAGCCAGCATCCAGATCGGCCAGCCGGCTCCAATCACTTCCTTTGCGCTGTAGAAGAGAACTTGCGACGCTTGGCCGAGAGGAACCAGGCTGGCGTATTGACGAGCGTAATCGATTGTCCAAAACCAGAACGTATCGAACGCACCGACGTGCCAGAGAAGTAGGCAAGTAATTGCGAATGGAACAATTACACCTGCAGTGAAAACCAGGCCTCGCAGCAGAATTTCGCTTGGTCGGAATCGGCGATGAAGATCTCTGCCGACAAGATAAATCGTTCCAAACAATATGAAAAAAATTGCCGGCTGTTTCATTAGCAGTCCAAGGCCAAAGAGCAGTCCGCTTGCGAATAGCCGCGCAAAAGCTGGCCGATCAGCTGCGTTGACCAGCAGCAATGTTCCGCCCAGCACCGGAAGCAGCACAAAATGTGTTGCGTGGCCGGCAAACCCCAGCACGGAAGGACTTACAGACAGCACCCCATAGCTCATTGCCGCCGCGAGTCCGACTGTTGAATTTAGTAGTTGTCGGGTCAGCAAGAAGACAAGGATAATCGTAGCTGCATTCACGAAGAGCAGCCCCACATGAATCCCAGCAATCGTTTGTCCAAAGAGCGACATGATCACGGCATAGGCGGCGTAAGTGCCCGGGAACTTCATGTTGTAGGCGAGCTTGTAAGGCGGGATACCTTGCAATATGAGCTGGCCGGCATATGCGTATTCGCCCTCGTCGCGTTCGAGCGGAATTCCCAAGAGGTGGATCCTGATTGCAATGACCAGAGCAAACACGATTGTCGCCAGAGCCCACCATGCAAACCGTGTGAGTTTGTCGTTGATGTCGGTCTTGCCCACAACGAAAGCTCCTATTTCGATGAGAAACGCAACGTTGCAACTAATGCCGGTGGTCAGAATTTCGTGCGAAGACCTTTGGAGTGCGCCGACTTGGCGCCGTTTTCTCTCATCGATTGCGATGCTCTGCGGCTAAATTATGCACGAAATCGTAAGGCGCACTTTTTCTCCGCGCGGTCGCGTCTTGATTTTGGCTGTGGTGCTATCCGTGGGGACGATCTTTGCATATCGCCCCGCCTGGCATGGGGGATTTCTCTGGGACGACGACGCCTATATCATCAATAACGAACTGTTGACTGCACCCGACGGTTGGCAGCGGATTTGGTTTTCGCTCGACTCGCCGTCGCAGTATTTCCCGTTGACCTACAGCACATTTCGAATTGAACACGCCCTTTGGGGCCTGAATCCAACCGGCTATCATTGGGTCAACCTTCTGGTTCATGTTGCCAATGCCCTGCTGGTGTGGGCGGTGCTGGCGCGGCTAAGAGTGCCAGGTGCCTGGTTGGCTGCGGCAATTTTTGCGCTCCATCCGGTGCAGGCGGAGTCAGTCGCCTGGATCACTGAACGCAAAAACGTGCTGATGGCCTTTTTCTTTTTGCTTACTCTGGCTGCCTGGATTGCGTTGGTTGACGAACGAACCAAACGCCCGCGTTTTTATTACTGCCTGGCTCTGGTTTTCTATGCGCTGGCGCTGTCAGCCAAAACAACTGCGTGCACATTGCCAGCCGCATTGTTCTTGGTTCTGTGGTTGCGGAAAAGACCGATCAATCGGCAGAGAATTTTTCAGATAGTCCCGTTTCTCCTCATGGGCATCGCCATGGGTTTACTGGCGGTCTGGTGGGAACGCTACCATCAGGGTACAAGCCAGGCAGTCTTTCCGTTCCTGAGCCCAGTCGAGCGGATTCTCGTCGCCAGTCGGGCTGTCTGGTTTTATCTGAGCAAACTGATCTGGCCGTCGAATCTGACTTTTATTTATCCCAAATGGACCGTCTCCCCGGCGCACCCACTCGATTACATTTGGTTGCTGGCGGGAGGAGGATTATGCGTGGCGATCTACTTCGTGAGACGCTACGTGGGTCGGGGCGTCGAAGTCGCGGCCGCTTTTTTCGTCATCGCGCTCAGCCCGGTGCTTGGGTTTATCATGCTTTTCACGTTTCGCTACACATTTGTGGCGGACCACTATCAGTATCTGGCGTGTATCGGACCGATCGCCTTGGCCTCCGCAGGCATGGTCACTTTCCTCGATGCATTCAAGCACAGTCGCGGTTTGATTCTGAGCGCGGCAGTTTGCGTGCTTGCCGTGTTAGGCGTCCTGACGTGGCGGCAAAGTGTGATGTATGGCGATATCGAGGCGCTTTGGCGGGTCACGCTGGCAAGAAACCCGGGATGTTGGATGGCTCACACTAACCTTGGGCTTGTTCTTTTTCAGAAAGGCCAGTTCGACCAAGCGATCGCACATTACCGGGCGGCCTTAGAAATGCAGGCTGATTCGTGGGACGCCGAGTACAATCTGGGCACGGCCCTTTTAGGGAAAGGCCAGATAGATGAGGCGATCTTCCATTGCGAGAGGGCGGTGGCCATGCAACCAAACGATCCGGATGCTCAGGTGTCTTTGGGCAATGCCCTGTTGGGGAACCAGCAAGTCGACGAAGCGATTGTTCATTACCAAAAGGCCATGGCAATACGACCTGATTACTTTCTTGCTCGTTACGCACTCGGGCGTGCGACGCTTGAGAACGGCGAACTCGACTCTGCGATCCAGCATTTCCGAGCTGCCTTGTTGATCCGGCCCAACGATCCAGATTCTCACGCGGTCCTTGCTCTTGCCCTTGAAGAAAAGGGCCAGCTTGGTGAAGCCATCAAGCATTATGAAAAAGCCGTGGAAATTGCTCCACAATCGGTTCCTGCTTTGACGAATCTGGCTTGGTTGCTGGCTACTTGTGCCGATGGATCCTACCGCAATGGTAGCAAGGCGCTTGAGCTCGCCAGACAAGCCGATCAACTGTCGAGAGGCACAAACGCCCTTGTGCTGCGTTCCTTGGCAGCGGCCTACGCAGAGAATAGCGAATTTGAAAAAGCGATTAGAACGGCCCGGACTGCAATGCAATTAGCGCGAATGCAGGGGAACAATTCGCTAGTCATGGATCTCGAGCAACAAAGCGCTCTGTACCGGCTCGGGGTCCCATATCGGGAAACTGCGAAATAGGCGTAGGTGATTCGTGAAATCGCTACAACGTTAAATCGGATTTACCGTTTAACGCTTCAATGATTTAACGTTTAACGTAGCGAACTCATCACAGCTGGTCGCGCAGGATCTTGAAGACGGCTGTGCTGTCCACAACGCCTTGCAGCGCGTTTGTTCCAGGGCCGCTGCCAAATGCAACAACATCTTCAACAGTGACCAGCGCAGATTTGGTGTAAAAGGCGGCCGGCTCGGGTTGTTCCTGTATCGGTTCTTTAATTTCGCCCTGATCCTGGTTCACTGGTATTTTTGCCGCTCCGTAGGATTTGGTTCCGTTGGGGCCGGTCGCCCACGTGATCCACGGCTGTCCGGCTGAATTGAAGCCCAGCAACGCTATGCTGCTGTCTTTGCGAAAGGGAAATCCGTTCAAACTCATTCCCCCAATCGCCGCGTCGCCACAGATTATGATTGTCGATTTTGGCCCTCCGTAACTTCGCGCAATGCCAACTGCGCGGTCCAGTTCGAGCGTCTGAGTAAGGGTTCGTTCGCCATTATTCTCTTCCGCCGCCTTGCGCATCAATCCTGCATCGACAACCAGTAAATAGCCGCCGGCGTTGTACTGCAGGAGCTGAATGGCGCGCCTCACCATGTCCGAAAGACTAGGCTGTTGGCCTCGCTGTTCTAGCTGGCTTGCAAAGGCAAGGTCGTCATTACTGAACACACCGAAAAGCTTCGGTCTGCGCCATGCTGGAACTGCGTCCAGATCCGTCCGCGTGCGAACGATGTCGAATCCATTGCCCCGAAGCTCGAGTAACAGATCCCGTGTGTCTTGTCTCTCGCCGCCTTTTGTGGCGGGAAGAAATTGCGCCGCGCCGCCACCCATTGTGATATCAATGCTCCCTCGGTCTACGAACTCGGCTGCGATCTTCTCCGCGTCGCCTGGGTCGGCTGTGTGCGCGTAGAAAGCTGCGCTTGTCGGATCCGTAAGTTTTGCGTCGGTTACCAAACCTGTGGCTCGCCCATATTCGCGTGCCAACTCAATGATGCTCTTGATCGGCTTGCCGTCGCCATTGATTGCGAGGGCGCGATTGGTCACTCTCTCGCCGGTGGCGATTGCGGTGGCTGCAGCCGCCTGATCGGGTGCCGCGAAATCCTTCGAGTAATTCATTACCAGCGCGGCATAAGTCATCGAATCCATATTCAAACGCGTGCCGGCGCCGGCAGCATACGTGCGAGTAGGCGCCAGCCTGGCAGGCGACAGCCCTTCTCCAACGAACAAGATTATGCCGAACGGCTTACGGATGACCCAGTGTTGGAAATAAACGACGCCCACTCCGGCGAATGCAAGAAGACACACGAGAGCCAGCAACTGGTTGCGCCACTTCATTTTCCCCTTTGTAACGGCGGTCTTTGACGGCTGCAAATGTTCTAAAATTCGATAGGGACAAAGAACTGCTTGTCGATCTTCTAGTTAATCTGCAAAGTGCGCGACGTATGGCTCGCCCCGTGATGCTCATTATTCGCGACGGATGGGGCATCAATCCGGGCGGCCGCGATAAGCGTGAAGATAACGGGGACGCAACGCTGCTGGCGTCTGCGCCGTTCCATGACAAGCTCTATCGGGATTATCCATGCTCGCATTTAAGCGCCAGCGGCATGGATGTTGGCCTGCCAGAGGGACAAATGGGCAATTCGGAGGTCGGTCACCTTAATCTCGGAGCCGGCAGGATTGTTGATCAGGACCTGACACGGATTAACAAGGCGCTCGTCGACGGCGAACTGGAACGCAGTCGCGTCTTGCAGGACGCGTTGGCCGCTGCACGCGGACATCGATTGCATTTGCTCGGGCTAGTATCCGATGGTGGCGTGCACAGCCATTACGCACACATGATTGCGCTTGCAAATGCGGCGCGTGCAGCAGGGGTCGCGGAAATTTTCGTGCATGCTTTCACCGATGGACGAGACACTTCGCCCACCGGCGGGGCCGGTTTTTTGAGAACATGCGACAAGGAATTGGAGGACAGCGGCGCGAGAATTATTACCATCGTAGGCCGGTATTTCGCCATGGATCGCGATCGGCGCTGGGACCGCACGAAAAAGGCCTGGGACGCAATCGTTCTTGGTCGCGGAGAATTTTGTAAAACATCACCCGCTGCCGCTGTGGAGCGACAATACTCGCTTGGCACAACGGATGAATTCATGCCGCCGCTGATTTTGGCCATGCCTAACGAGCAGCGTGTCCGCGATGGCGACGCGGTGTTGTTCTTTAATTTTCGCGCCGACCGCGCGCGCCAGCTCTCGCAAGCATTTTTGCTAAAAGAATTCGACGGGTTCGATCGTGAAGTCTGGCCGCAAGTCCATTTCGTCTCGCTCACGCAATACGATGTTCGTTATTCTTCCCCCTTCATTTTCGCGCCAGAAGAACTCAAACACATTTTGGGCGAGATCGTCAGCGCCGCCGGCAAACGGCAATTGCGCATTGCCGAGACCGAGAAGTACGCGCATGTGACTTACTTTTTTAACGGGGGAATCGAGAAACCTTTTTCGGGCGAAGATCGCAAACTTATTCCATCGCCAAAAGTTGCCACGTACGATTTGAAACCGGAGATGAGCGCGTTCGAAGTGACTGACCAACTGCTGGCGCGCATGGCCGACTACGATTTAATCATTTTGAATTTTGCCAATCCCGACATGGTGGGTCACACGGGGGTTGTTGCGGCCGGCATCAGGGCGGTGGAGGCGGTGGACGCGAGTTGTGCCCGAATTATTCCAAAACTTCTCGAGCTCGACGGCAAAGCGTTGATCACCGCGGACCACGGTAACTGCGAGCAGATGCGCAACGCGGATGGATCACCCAACACTGCGCACTCAAGCTATCTTGTGCACTTCATTTACGTTGCCAGAGACGCGGCGAAGTTCCGATGCGAAGACGGCATCCTGGCTGACGTCGCGCCGACTCTTTTATTTCTGCTCGGCTTGCCGCAACCGAAGGAAATGACGGGGCACAATTTGCTCGTACCGGTCCAGCGGTAGTTGTCGATTCAAGCTTCGCGTCCCAGCAACGGCGATTCTGTGCAAAAGGCGAATGCGATTCTCGGCCGTAGCATCGTGCCGGATTGGTCTGCGCACGAGCGTTAATGTGCCCTTCGATTCGACCAGAGCGCCCCAGCCGGCAGGAACTTCGGATTCACGGAATAACTGCTCGGGGAGCACAATGAAAAACAAATTCGCGCAACGGTAGCGAATTAACTTTTCGAACTTTGTGCAATCGTAGAGCCGATTTTGCAGCGCACGCAACTCACGCACGAGACGCGCATAACCGCGGTGGCCGATCGCCATGAAATTTTCGGAATCAAACTCAGGAAAAAGCGAATCGCCATTTTGCAGGTTTGGGTAGTGCGTGCGCAGGCGCGCTTCGAGAAATTGGCGGCGTTCGCAGATCGCTTCCAGCCGACGGCGCGCGGACTCGCTGTGGCAATTGTCTCGTCGCAAATCGCAGAGCGCCTGTTTGCATTCGAATACTGCTGTCGATCCAATTTCTTTTGGGTGTGGCCGATAGCCCGCCACGTCGGCGCGATACCGGCATTTCGGTAAACTCACCTCCATGGCGCATGCCGAAAATCCGTGCGCCTGCGCCCAAACAAACGCGAGCCGTTTCAGACGAAGGTGCATTTGGGTTTCGCTGCGCATCAGTTTGGACTGCGGCGACATGTCGCCGCTTTTGAAAGCGCGGAGATGTCCGCGTACTCCAAAGTCTGTTTCAATGCGTCGGCTTGTTACTCCATCAGCCATTTCACCAGTTCGCGTGCCCAATAGGTAACGATGATGTCCGCGCCCGCGCGCTTGAGTGCAGTCATAATCTCGAGGACGGCGGCGCGCTCATCGAATAGGCCTTTCTCGGCCGCGCTCTTGACCATCGCGTATTCGCCGCTGACATGATAAACGGCGGTCGGTTTTCCAAAGCGTTCACGGACACGCCATAGGATGTCGAGATAAGGCAGGGCAGGCTTGACCATCACGATGTCTGCGCCTTCATCGATATCGAGCGCGACTTCCCGCAATGCTTCGTTCGCGTTCGCACAGTCCATTTGATAAGAACGGCGATCGCCAAACTGCGGCGGGCTCTCGGCTGCCTCGCGAAACGGTCCGTAAAACACCGACGCGAACTTCGCGGCGTAACTCATGATGCCGGTTTGATCGAATCCGCTCGCATCGAGCGCTTCGCGAATCGCGCCGATGCGGCCGTCCATCATATCGCTCGGCGCGACAACATCCGCGCCTGCCGCCGCATGAGAGAGGGCTGTCTTGACTAACAGTTCGACGCTTTCATCATTCAGTACGTGAAAATGATCGCCGTCGATTCGCGTGACACCACAATGGCCGTGGCTCATGTATTCGCAGAGACAGACGTCGGTGATGGTGACCAACCCCGGACATTTTGATTTGATCGCTCGCAGCGCTTTTTGAATCACTCCATTTTCCGCGTAGGCGCCACTGGCTTGCTCGTCCTTATGCTCCGGGATCCCGAAAAGCAGGACGGCTTGCAGCCCCAGGTCCTGAGCACGGCGCGCTTCATCGGCAACGTCTTTAACCGGCAATTGAAAAACTCGCGGCATACTCGCCACAGGCCGGCGTTCATTCAATTTTTCGCTCACGAACAGCGGCAAAACAAAATCATGCACCGTCAAATGCGTTTCGCGGACAAGATTTCGCAGAGCAGCTGAACGCCGAAGGCGACGCGGTCTGTGAACCATTCTCCTCACACGGCGAGGCTACCCGCAGGGCGCGACCGTCGCAAGCGGGGCGTGGGCAACTCGGTTAGCGGGACAGATGCTTGACGGCGGGTGGCGTTCGGTGTCTGCATCTTAGCCGTGGCGCGTGGCTCCGATTATTTGTTGATCGATGTTAGTAATTCGTACGCAAAATTTGCGTTTGCGTCGAAAACCCGTGTATCGGCCCCAATGCGGATCGCCACCGGCGACCTTTCACGCAGTGTGGTCGCCGGATTTCTCCGGCAACGAACGGTGCCGAAGGTCATTGTGTCATCAGTTGTGCCGGCAAAAAACCCTGCGATATCGAAGGGCGCAAACAAAAAAGCGAAGGTGCTCTGGTTAGATTGGAAACTGAACCTGGGCGTGACGATTGATTATCCCAAACCGCAATCCATCGGGGCGGACCGGTTAGCGAACGCCGCGGCCGTTGCCGAGCTTTACGGCTGTCCGGCCATTGTTGTGGATTTCGGCACAGCAGTAACTTTCGACGTCGTTTCCGAGCGCCGCGCTTACCTTGGCGGCGTGATTGCACCAGGACTCGAAGCGATGACGAGTTTTCTCTACCAACGCACGGCACTCCTGCCCAAGGTTTCCCTAAAAGAGCCACAGCACGCGGTCGGTAGGTCGACGATTGAGGCGATGCGAGCCGGCGCGGTGTTTGGGTATCGGGGGCTGGTTCGCGAGATTCTCGCGCAAATCACAGCGGAGCAGTTTCCGCGCAAAAAGGTTGTGGCCGTCGCGACCGGGGGATACGCGCGGCTGATCGCGGGGGAATTGCCGGAAATCGATGTGATTCGTCCGCACCTGACCCTGGAAGGTTTGCGGATCGTTGGGAACTTGAATTGATCGGCGCGACTCGCTGCCGCTCTCATCAGTCCGCCAGAGTGCGCGTTCTGAGGTTTTGCACGAGTCAAACTTTTTCCGAGCCGGACTGAAAATCTTCACAGCGAGCTCAATTTCAACTTGTCAGGAACGCCAATCAGGGCTTGAGTCGCTGGTTTATGAGAATCTGGAAGATCACTGCGATCGCAGCGCTGGGACTTAGCTCATTTGCTGCGGACAATGTTGCTCCGACTCAAGCGGAGCTGGAAGAAATGTACAACACTGCCTATCGCGCGTTGGATTCGGGCAAATTTCCCGAGGCACTAAAGCAACTCGACGCCATCGACGCGCGCCAGCCCAATCTTGCCGCGTCAAAAAACCTGCGTGCCGTGATCCAGATGCGGCAGGGCAACTATGATCAGGCTGAAGCCGCACTGAACGAAGCGGCACGAATCGATCCGAAGTTTTGGAACGCGCGTTTTAACCAGGCGGAGATTCCATTTCTCAAAAAAGATTGGGCCGAGGCAAGGAAGCGCTTTGAGCAATTGCTCTCTACCGGTCAGACCGATCTGGCAAAGGAAGCTTCGCAGCTGATCGAATACAAAATCCTGCTGACGCACCTGATGGAGGGCAAAAGCAACATGGTCGATTCCATTCTGGCCAAGCTGGAGCTTTCGCCCGACACGCCGGCGGTTGATTACGTGAAGGCAGCGGTCGCGCTCCAACAGAAAAACGAAGCGGAAGCGAAGGATTGGATCACCGCGGCGGAAAAGAATTACTCACCTCAACTGAACAAGCTTTTCGCAGAATCACTTTACGAAATTGGTTGGATGGAAAAACCGTCCGGTCAACGGCGAGCTTCGCTACCGCTCATGACAGCGGCCGAGCGCGCGGAAAAGACGAAGGCGTTCGCCCGTTCAAAATTCGAGCAATCGCAGCAGGCCTTTCGTCAGCGCGATTTCACGACGGCGCTCAAACTCGTCGACGAAGCCGACAAAGCAGATCCAAATCAGCCCGCGACACTTAATTTGCGGGGCGAGATTCTGATGCAGCAGGGACAGTTCGACGATGCCGAGGCTGTATTCAAAACGGCAGCAAAGTTGGATCCGAAGCTTCGCGATGCGCAATACAACCTCGCCCAAATTCCGTTTAAGAAGAAAGAGTATGGAAAAGCGCGCGACCGCTTCGAGACGCTGTACAAACGCATACCGGGCGGCGACAAAAATCAGGCGGCCGAGCTGATCAAGTTCAAGATCTACATGGCGCTCTTGATGGAGGGCAAAGAGAGCCGGGCGCACTCGATGATGGAGGAATTCCAATTCACAGGCGACACACCGGCGCTTTATTACGCCCAGGCAGCGTGGGAGTACAAGCATAACAATGCGGAGAAGGCCGCCGATTGGACTAATTCTGCGAACAAGATTTATTCGCCAGCACTTAACAGCATTTTTGCTGATGCGTTTTATGACGTCGGGTGGATGCAAAGGCCGGAGGGTTCAACCGCACCTACGGTGGCATTCGACACGACGAATCTCGGCGTCTCCCAGGGGGAAGGCGGTCCGGGGGTTGAGCCGAGCCCTATCCCAGACAGGGTGTTTGCTGCAAACAAACAAGGCGAAACGTCTAAGGGGGAAACGCTCCCTTTGGCCCCGGCAGTGCAGGGGCAAAATACGGGGATGGAACTTGCGAGTGCTAACGAAACAGCCAAACAGCCGACTGCCTCCGCGTCGAGCGAGCCGGCTGCAGAAACGACTCCCCAGCCAGAACAACCCATGTCCGAATCGCCCGCAGTTGGCGGCGAAACTACAACCGCGTCGAAAACTGTCGAGGCTGAGGCAGCGCAGGTTTCGCCCGCTTCCAACGATCAGAACAATCAGCAAGCGCCTAGCCAACCAAGTCCGTCCGAGAAATCCGCTCCCGGGCAGCCGCCCGCCAAGGTACTGGCATCAGCGTCGGGAACTACCGGCACCCCGTTTGCGGCGAGCCGCCGAACGTGGATGGTCGCTGGACTGCTGCTGGCCGGCATTTTTTTGTTGGCTTGGGTGATCGTGCCCGTCGTTCGCCAGCGTGCTTTCAAAGTCCCGCGTCACTTGCGGCTTGAGCCTCCGTCCGGCGCTGCCGCCTTATCCAAGACGAGGGTCGCCGCAGCGCAGACGACGAGTGTACATGGCAACGGCTTTGTTGGAGGACCGCGGCAGATTTCTGTGCGATTAACTGCATCGACACCGTTTTCGCGGTCCGGGTCGTATGAATTAGCGAGACCCGACGGCGCTTTCCACAGAGCGATGGGGCCGCATGATGGAGATTCAGCGGGTCATACATATCGCCGGAACATCCCAGATGCCATTGAAATCAGGACTGTAACGCAGTTTAAGACTACGCTTGCCGCGCCCACGGAAGAGCCCAGTGTGTTACCGGTGGTCGCCGAGGTAGTCACAACGCCAGCTACGGAGTCAGTAGCGGCCGGTTTGACGGAAGCGCTTGGGCAAGAGCAAGCAATTCCGCAGGTGCCACCGCCGACGGAAGAGCCCATTGTGTTACCGGTGGTCGCTGAGGTAGTCACAACGCCAGCTACAGAGCCAGTAGCAGCCGGTTTGACGGAAGCGTTTGGACAAGAGCAGGCAATTCCGCAGGTGCCACCGCCCACGGAAGAGCCCAGTGTGTTACCGGTGGTCGCTGAGGTAGTCACAACGGCAGCGACGGAGCCAGTAGCGGCCGGTTTGGCGGAACCGCCTGCGCGAGAGCAAGCAATTCCGCAAGTGCCACCGCTCACGGAAGAGCCCAGTGTGTTACCGGTGGTCGCTGAGGTAGTCACAACGGCAGCGACGGAGCCAGTAGCAGTCGGTTTGACGGAAGCGCTTGGACAAGAGCAAGCAATTCCGCAAGTCCCACCGCTGACGGAAGAGCCCAGTGTGTTACCGGTGGTCGCCGAGGTAGTCACAACGCCAGCGACGGAGCCAGCAGCAGCCGGTTTGACGGAACCGCCTGCGCAAGTAGGTGCTTACGGGATTGAACCCTCCAGCGCTGAAGCAGTCCACGAGGTCCAACGTCACGTTCCAACTCCCATTCGCGACCAACCCGCATCATCACTAACAGCCACACCCGCAACTATGCCTGAAACAACCCAAACTCCGCTCGCTCCAATAACCAATGCCCCAGCCCCGCCAGCTCCTGGCACCATGCATACACCCGTCGAACTGACTTTCTCCTTCGAGGTTGCTTCTGTGCAACTCACGACGGCCTTCAAAGTGGGTGCCTTGCAAGTCCGGCCGGCGTCCAAGATGGTGACTATGCGTCTGGCTCCTTTCCAAGACTCGCAGTCAGCGACCAATTCGGAAGTTGCTTTTGAGATTTCAAACATCAGACCCGCGGGGGACGCGCTTGGTAAAATACAAGTGGTTCGTTCTCAACAGCAAAAACCTTTGGCTGTCGGTTCGCCTTCGTTTGCGATCCCCGGTTTGCAATTCGTGCCTGACCTCAAGGCTGCGCCTTTCTGGCTTACTCCTTCACAGCAGGGACGGGCATCTGTCAAGGTCAGCGCCGCCTTCCAAATCAGCGCGATCCAGTTTTCGCCGTCGTTTGAGGTTGCCTCTATTGTACTGAATTCAAGTTCCAAGCGAGTTTGCGTACAGCTACCGGGCCTGAGTTCAAGCACGGCTGAAGGGGCACCGGTATTCGAGATTGCAAAGGTCCAAGTCACTGAGGGCGGTGACATCGACATGATGCAGCTAAACCTGCTCGACCAGGGCTCGAAGCTGACGTGACGAGAAGAGAAATTGAATGCTAAATGTATGCTGAATGGAAGCGTTGCGTCGTTTACGAGAAGCACTTGGAACGCCTTGGGGCGCTAAACGGGAAAGGTCGAGAGTGGCCGCGATAAATAGCGCCCAAACGAAACATATTGCAGACGTGAGAAAACCTTTCACGCTCCTGGCGTTTAGAGAGGCAGGAACAAAGTTGGAGCTTGTCTTTCCCGCTCAAGCCCACGGTGAGAATAGTTTGCGCACAGGAAAGGCGTTGCTCCGGAAGAGGCGAGGTTACGGTAGAAGGTTAGGGGCGGTTATGCGTTGACGATCGCCTTGTTGTGGCGTGAACCTTTAGTGGTTGCAACAACCCTTCCAGCTTTCGCAGCCGATCTGAGGGAACTGTCCACGTGATTGAAACACACGAGTTCGGAGAGTTGGGGTGGCGTAGTCGCTGGGCTCTCGGAGCAGAACGCTAGATTAGAAATTCGAATCCCCGTTTGGAAGCAAGGAGCGCGTTGCCACGTTGCCATTTTGGGACCCGCTTAATCGTCAGCAGCCCGGATACGTTTATGCTGCCGCCGATTGTGGCGCGCACTCCAGAAACAGGTTCACTCGCGGGATGTCCGATTAGGGAGATCCTGCGCCTCAGCTAATGGGAGGCACCGGTCATGTTAAATTCGATAGGGATTCTTACCTTTGAGACCGTCCCAGGTTGAAATCGCCACTTTCGGAACGCGTTGACCGCGGATTTATCTAACGTTGAATCTCCCGTACTTTGCTCCATTGAAGCTGTGGTTACGCGGCCGCTCGCCGGATCGACCGACACCAAGCAAACTCCAATTCCCGTAACGCTGTCCGAACGTTCCTTAGCCGGATACTTGGGGAGAGGCGTGAACGTCGCATAGGCTTTCGCCGAAGCATACGACGCGATTTCCGAGGTGCTTGCAGCCTCTGGTGCCTTGCGTGGCGCAATTTTCCTGCGCTTCTGTTGCGGCGACGGCGAAGGTGTTGCTTCTTCCACAGGCTGTTGTGCAATTTGTACGGACGGTCCTGAAGTTGTCTGTTGCTGAGGCTTTGATGCGATGCTGGGATTTTGCGAAGGGCTCGCCGTTGGGCCTGCCTCTCCGACCTGCTTTTGCAGGGCGTCTAATTTGCTTTCTAATTCCGCCTTCTCGTTCTGCAGTTTCAAGAGTTCTGTTTGAGCTTGTGTGGCCTTGTTTTCTGCCTCCGCGATTTTCGCTTCTGCGCCCGCCACGGCTGCTTCGCGGGTCTTGAATTCGGTTTCCCGATGTTCAGCCGCATCGCGAGCGGCATTCGCATTCGCCAAATCTGTACGCAGCACATCCACTCTGTAACTGCCGACCAGCCCGAAAATCGCCGCGCCCACGAAGAATAGAAAGGAAAGCACTAGCAAGATGCTTCTCGATGTAACGGCAGAAATTGTGGATTTCGGGCGCAGCATACCGCAGCTTCGAAATTAGGCGGGCAAAAGCAATTCGCAACAGGCTCGTAGATGTCTGGCCAAGTGGATCGGGCCGACCGTGCCGGGCGCAGTTTCGAGGCGAGCGCCTCTCACAGATTCGAGTTCCACAAAAGCGGATAGTTTCAATCAGCACGTACAAAGCGCTCGATTTCCTTGCGATGCGCATCGGCAACGAAAATTCTTCTCCCGCACGAATCCACGGGCACGACGGCTCTTGCTGCCAATTTGGTCTGGGCAGTTTCAGCGATTCCCGACGACGGTTTGCGGCGCAGGTTTGTTTAGTTCGAGCTGCGCGCTCACTTTCTGGATTTGGGACACTTTCAGATTTGTCTGAGGTCCACAATTTCTTTCTTGACCCTGCTATTTTGGTGACGTCGCCAACCGTAATTTCGTTCTCGACATTTTACCGACAAATACGCTATTAACATTACGATTGCGGCGTCTGGGTTGGAATGAGCAGGATTGTTTCATCAACGTTTGCTTTGCGGGCGGCACCGGAGGATCGGGCTGCTGCTCGCGAGGCGGCCCGGGAACAGGTGGAAAAAATGAGCGAGGCGATGATAGAGGAGAAGGGCCTGCTCAATCACGCCCAGGCGGCGCTACTCCTCGATATGAGCACGAAACGGGTTGGAGAACTCGTTAGGCGGGGAAAGCTGACCGATTTTACTTTTCTCGGTCGCAAATATGTTTCCATGCGGGAAGTCTGCGGTCGGAGCGAGCAAGATCTGAAGGCCAGTCGTCCACCGTGCCCGATGAGGCAGCATTTCCCTGGGCAGTCGAAAGGAGCTGCGGAGACGAATGGGCAAGCCTCGCTTGGCGAGTATGCAGGATCGTATTTCAAGAAACAACGCGAAGCGGCGAACGAAAGACGGCTCGCCGAATTCAGGAAGAAATGGCATGAAATCCTGGAAATGAGAAGAAATGAACGAAAGGCCTGACGCAGGGTATCGGTCATTCGCGTACTGAAAAATTTTTAATGTTTGCACTCGCACAGATCGCGGCTCTGTAACTGACGCCGAGCCTTAAGATGGGTGCCCTGGAGGTGTGCCCTAGGTCGACATCGCCGTCATGTAGCTGGACCTTTTTGGTGGCCTGAAGCGAGCCGGGCAGGGAGTTGTAACAAGCCGCCGCCAGTTTGCTTCGCCGCGTCTTTACGCGCGGCCACCAGATCGGCGCCAGTTTAGCGACTGCAGTTGATTCGACAGAAACGCTCCATTCCTGCGAATCAATTTGCCATCAAAGTAGATTTCTCCCCCCCCGTAATCGGGACGCTGAATACTTACCATGTCCCAGTGGACTTGGCTTCGGTTTCCGTTGTCGGCTTCCTCATACGCTTGTCCCGGAGTGAAGTGGAACGAGCCGGCGATTTTTTCGTCGAACAATATGTCGCGCAT
>DATFXC010000244.1:0-3795 GCA_035258625.1 Candidatus Udaeobacter sp.
TGCGCATAAAAACGAGGATGACCCAGATGGTCTGCGGCGACATCGGTTTCAACCAGAGCAAAAACGGAACAATGAATCGCGACGTGTGCTCGGCGGACATCAAATTGGTCGAGCCGACAAAGATCACAACCAACCAAACCAGTAAAGGCAGCCAGTATTTCAGAAAGGATTT
The DNA here is from genome assembly GCA_035258625.1 of Candidatus Udaeobacter sp. Classification (GTDB taxonomy): domain Bacteria; phylum Verrucomicrobiota; class Verrucomicrobiia; order Chthoniobacterales; family UBA10450; genus Udaeobacter. The sequence continues at coordinate 173 of DATFXC010000244.1, forward strand.
CATCGAGCGGTCAAACCCAGAGATCAGCACGGAAACGCCGAACATCCAACATCGGACACCGAACGTCCAATAGCAGACGCATTCAGGCCTTCTGGAATTGAGCGTTGGACGTTTGGCGTTCAACGTTGGACGTTTGCGACGAGCATGTCGCCAGAAGACCTCACGACTCCCCTCACCTTTGAGCCAATCTTTATGGAGCGAATCTGGGGTGGTCGAAAGCTGGCGGAATTATTCGGCAAAAACTTGCCCGCGAATAGGCGCATCGGCGAATCGTGGGAGATCGTCGATCGTCCCGAAGCACAGAGCATGGTAGCCAACGGGGCGCTGCGGGGAAAAACTTTGCACGAACTCTGGACCGAACATCACGATGAAGTCTTTGGCGACGTTCGTTACACGCCACGGTTTCCGCTGCTCATCAAAATTCTCGATGCGCAGGAGAAGCTTTCGCTACAGGTGCATCCGTCTGAAACGGTTGCCAGCAAACTGGAAGGCGAACCGAAGAGCGAGTTTTGGTACGTGGCCGCCGCGGATCCGGACGCCGAACTTTTCCTTGGATTTCGTGAGCCGATCACGCACAACAGGTTTGAGGAGAGCGTACGCGAAGGGACCGTGATCGATCACGTTCATAGAATTGCTGTTCACGCAGGCGATGCCGTTTTCCTCCCGGGCGGCCGTCTTCATGCCGTCGGAGCAGGTAACCTGTTAATCGAAGTCCAACAGAATAGCGATACCACTTACCGAGTGTTCGATTGGAACCGGACGGATCCGGCTACCGACAAGCCACGAGAGTTGCACGTTGAGCAAGCGCTTCAATGCATTGATTTCGAAGACCTCGAACCGAAGCTGATTGAATCGGATTGCGAATTGCTCATCAGCCACAGCCTGTTTGAAATCCGAAAATGGACCCTTGATTCTCCCCGCGAGGCGGCGCCGTTCGGCGACTGCGCAATTGTTTGTTGCCTCACCGGAAATCTCAGCTGTGCAAATATCGATTTTGCACCTGGAGAAACTTTTCTAGTGCCGGCGCATTTGCAGAATCGGCAACTGAAACCACTCGCCCGCAATACAACTGTCTTACGGGTGACGATTCCAAAACGGTAACGGCGTTCTATGAGCGCCGAACCAAAATCAACGGCGATCAAAGACTCGCCGCTACGGTCTTACACCTGAATCCAATTGCCCTGCATTACCTGCCGATTTTTAACCGGCGTCACATTTGGTTTCTGGTGCGAATTTTCGTCGGGCGGCGTAGACACGATGAATGTGCCCGCTCCGCACAGCGAGAAGCAGATAACAACAATCGCGAGTTTCAGTATCCGGCTCACAGACGAATTACAGCTTGTCGGTTGAGTTTCAGTCAGAATGCTGGCCCAGACGGCGGAGGTAAGTAAAGCTATAAATCCCAGTGCTGTGTCCATCCGCCCAACGGGGCTGCAGTGCATAACCGCCTACGAGATCGAAGCGGACAAGTTCGAAGCCTTTGTCGTTGTAGCTCACATGCGGACGCACGACTTGACCGAGCACATCCGGCTCGCCACCGCAAGCTGCGCACGGGCACGCGCGCCGCAGCAGTTCGAGTTTCAAAAACGATTCGGAGCCGTCATTCCAGGCAATCGCCAGTTCGTTTCCGATTTGTTGAACATTCGTCGGCTCGAGGCGCATGATATTGAATCTTCCTCCAAGGAGCGGCTGCTTTCCAGCCACGGTGGGCGATCTAGAGATCGCCCTTCCTTGCTTGCCGTTCGCCGAAAATCGCCGTGCCCACGCGCACCAGGGTTGCGCCTTCCTCGACTGCGATCGGAAAATCTTGCGTCATGCCCATCGAGAGTTGCGCGAGATCAACCCGAAATTCCGTTTGCAGGCGATCACGTAAATCACGTAATTGAATGAAATATTTTCGGGACGCTTCGGCTTCTTCAGCGAGCGGTGGAATTGTCATTAGACCCAGAATCGACAGTCGCGGCAGCGCCAAAAGCGGTTCCATTTGGTCGCGAAGCCTTTCCGGGGAAAATCCAAATTTGCTCCCCTCACCCGCGACGTTGACCTCAAGCAAAACTCGCGGATGCAAAGCTTCCTCGTGCGAAATGCGATTGATATCTTCCGCCAGCGGCAGGGAATCAACGCTGTGAATGATTTCAAATAACGGGAGCGCCTGACGCACTTTGTTTTTCTGCAGATGTCCCACAAAATGCCAGCGGATGTTCGACTGTAGCTCCGGAATTTTTGCACGCGCTTCCTGAACACGACTCTCGCCAAAGAGAGTGTGTCCAGCTTCAATCGCTTCACGCACTTTGTCAGCCGGATGCGTCTTCGTAATCGCGACTAGCTCGATGTCTTTGGCATCACGACCAGCCTTCGCTGCTGCTTGCGCGATTTGCTCGCGCACGCGCTCCAGGTTCTCGGCGATTGAGTTCATAGGGAATTGTAGGGCAGGCGCTCCGCCTGCCAATTCGTTTGTTTCGGCAAGCGATGCGCTTGCCCTACAATCAAAGACGCAAATACGACAGGAGTTTTAACATCGGGCAATCACTGCAAGCCAGCCCAGTCACATTATTATTTTGCTGGCCAATCGACCAGAAATCACGCACAACGACAGATTATGAAACGTTGTTTACTTCTTTTTGTAGTCATCCTTGCAGCCATCACTTGCTCCAGCTTGTTCGCTCAGGAAAAAGCCGCTCTACAACCTAACGCGACGGTGGTCAGCCTTCTTCAGGGCAGCGCCGGTAAAAGTGTCGAGCTGCACTTGAGATCCGGAGAGAAAATGGGCGGCAAGATCGCGCAAGTAACGGACAACATCGTTCATCTTTCCAATCTTACTGGCGCGGAATATTTCGACGCGTTCGTTGATGTGAAAGACATTTCTGCCGTGGTAGTTCGTGTCGCCGGCAGATAGCTGATCCTACAATTCACACCAGAGGCGCCGACATTGACGATTCAAAACGTCGCGTCGGGAATATCGGGTGACGCCAAGGCCTTTAGGATTGTCAACCATCGGCGCACTTGCTCATACTCACCCCATGATTACCAAAAACATCGGCATGCTTCTGCTCGCGATCTATCTGATCGCCGTGGGAATCCTCACGCTCACCGGCCTCGGCATCGGCATTTTGGCGGGCGTGCTCGCACTGGCGGCAGGAATCTTCATCCTGATCGGCCGTTAGGCGTTCAAGATTCACCGAGCAATTCGATCATTCGCCTGGCTAGCTTGGGACCAACACCGCTCTCTTCGTGTTTGAAATATACGAAGGCGTCAGTCCACTTTGTGTTCTGTTCGCGCACGAATTCGGACCAGCGTTTCACGTCCTCTTCGGTGTAATCTTCGCGGCGGAGTCGAAGGTAGCCGTAATCCGCGGTAATCTTCTTCGGAGTCGCAATTGTGTCTGTATCGGCAATGCAGAGCGCGATATTACGCGAGCCGAGCAGATCAAAAATTTCGTCATCGAACCAGGACTCGTGACGGAATTCGAACGCCCCGCGCAGCGTAGGAAGCTCGCGCAAGAATGAACTCAGCACGTCTGCGTCTTTCTTAAAGTTTGGCGGTAGTTGGAATAGAAGGGGCCCAAGGTGTTCGCCAAGATCAGTCACCACTTTGCAGAAATAGTCGAGCGTGTTGGCGCAAT
>DATFXC010000245.1:0-2815 GCA_035258625.1 Candidatus Udaeobacter sp.
CAACAGCTGCGCCAAACGCAGGCTGCGCGCGATGCCGAGTTTCACCACCAGCGACCGGATCCCTTCGCGCCGATCGAAATCATAATCCTGCGTGGCATAGATCAGATCGAATCCTGCCACCCAGCAAATTACGCCGGCCCCAAGCACAAGCGGCGCAAAATCAAGGCGTCCGGTCTGAGCGATCCAGGCACCGATCGGAGCGAGCGCCAGCGCCAATCCGAGAAAAAAATGCGTTGCACTCGTGAACCGCTTCGTCACCGAATAGAAAAAGATCAACGCGAGCGCAACGGGCGCGAGGATGCAGGTCAGCCGATTAATTGCAGACGCGGCTAGCAGAAACCCGGCACAACTGAGAATCAGCAAAATCACGGCCGGCATTTTGGGTACGAGCAAGTGTCGCGAGGCAGTGCGCGGGTTGCGTTGATCAAGCGACCAGTCAACGAGCCGGTTGAAAAGCATGGCTGCCGTGCGCGCGAAGACCATGCAGACGATCACCAGCAAGAAAATTCTCAGCGAAGGCCAGCCATTCGCCGCTACGATCAGGGCGCCAAGAGCAAACGGCAGGGCGAAAACGGTGTGCGAAAAGCGAATCAGCCGCAAAAAGCGAGCGACTGGTCCGCTTGCAAACGCGCTCATAGATGTCGCTCAGAGCTTTTACTTCCGGGGAGCACAGGCGGCCAGCCTGTACTTGCTGCATCTTCCCGGCAACACGTTTGCGGAATGATGGTCGAAATCCCGAACCGCTGGTACAGGAGCCTCGGCTATCGGCGCAGTCCTTTTAATGGCCGATGTTCGTTGAACAAACTCTATTCGCCCACATGATGCGGTTCCGGTGTTTTTGGTGCGGCCGGTTTTTCCGCAGTTTCTTTCTCAGGCTCGAGCCACTCGGTATGGAAGACACCGGGCTTGTCGATCCGCTCGTATGTGTGTGCGCCGAAGAAATCGCGTTGCGCTTGCAAGAGGTTCGCGGGTAATCGAGCAGAGCGATAACTGTCGAAGTAAGCCAGCGAGGCGGAAAAAGCGGGGACAGCTACGCCATGCTTGATGGCTATCGAAACCACAAGCCGCCATTTCGGCTGCGCTCGTTTGATGATCCGTGTGAAATACCGATCGAGCAGAAGATTGTGCAAATCGCCGTCGCGTTGATACGCCTCAACGATGCGGTTCAGGAATTTCGCGCGAATAATGCAGCCGCCCCGCCAGATCGTGGCGATATCGCTCAGGTTCAGGCTCCATTCGTAGGTCGTGCTTCCGGAGCGAAGGAGCTCCATTCCCTGCGCGTACGAAATGATTTTTGACGCATAGAGAGCGTCGCGCACGCCATCGACCAGACGATCGCGGTTGCCCTTGAATTGTCGAGTTCTCGGTTGCGGCAGAATTTTGGAGGCCGCAACACGCTCCTCTTTCCGCGATGAAATAACGCGCGCTTCGACTGCGGCATTGATTGTGGAGATTACAACGTATTGCTTGATGGCAGCTTGAAGCGTCCAGATACCGGTCCCTTTTTGGCCGGCCTTGTCGAGGATCATGTCGACCAGCGGCTTGCCCGTCTCGAGATCGATTTTGCGGAAAATCTGCGATGTGATCTCGATGAGGTAGCTCTCGAGCTCACCCCTATTCCACTCCGCGAATATCTCAGCGAGTTGCGCTGCCTCCATTCCCAGCACGTCCTTCAAAATAGCGTAGGCTTCGCAGATCAGTTGGATGTCCCCATACTCGATTCCGTTATGGACCATCTTGACGTAATGGCCGGCGCCGTCGGGTCCCATGTATCGACAACACGGTTCGCCATCTACTTGCGCAGCGATCTTGCGGAAGATCGGAGCAATGATGTCCCATGACTCGTGCGAGCCGCCCGGCATGAGCGACGGACCTTTGAGCGCGCCTTCCTCGCCGCCGGACACGCCCATGCCGACAAAATGAATGCCTGTGCTCTCCAATTCCTTACCGCGACGCTGCGTGTCGGTGAACAGAGAATTTCCACCGTCGATGATTACATCGCCTTTTTCGAGCAGCGGCGCGAGTTGTTGGATCACCGAGTCGACGGGCGCGCCCGCTTTAACCATCATCATGGCTATGCGCGGTTTTTTGAGCGCGCCCACAAATTCCTCCAGCGTGCGCGTTGGTTGAATATTCTTCCCCTGGGCGCGTCCGGCGGCGAATTTTTCCGTGACCTCGGTGGTGCGATTGAACACCGCGACCGAAAAACCCTTGGATTCCATGTTCAGGACGAGATTTTCGCCCATCACACCGAGGCCGATCAGGCCAATATGACATTGATTCGTGTTCATTTTCGTATCTCCTTTTGTGGCTGCTCAATAGAGAAGGACTCACTGTAGCGAGCAGTCTAATCTCATGGCAAATGTCGTTTGTGAAATTCTGGTGACTAAAGCGCCACTCGAGGCACCGCCAAAAAACCATGATGGCGATGCGGGGGCGAGGGTCGATTTTTGGGGAGTGGTGCGGAAACTTGAAGACGGCCGAGAAATCGAGGGAATTGAGTACGAGGCTCATCGTGAAATGGCGGAGCAACAGTTGAAACGAATTACGGAACAGGCTTCAGAAAAATTTGCGCTCAAGCTCGTTATCGTTCACCACCGAATTGGATTTATCGCAGTGGGAGAACCATCGCTTTTCCTCCGGGTGGCAAGTCCGCACCGCGGCGAGGCGTTCCGAGCCAGTCAATGGATCGTCGATGAGTTGAAGAAAAGAGTGCCGATTTGGAAGAAGGCGCGGTTTAAGGAGGGTCAGCGCAGTGCCTCGCACAGCGAGGCGGCTACAGTATGAATTGGGCAAACCGACTTACTCTGAGCCG
>DATFXC010000246.1:0-2658 GCA_035258625.1 Candidatus Udaeobacter sp.
TGCATCGCAGAGAAAATCGTCTGCATCCCTGATTCCCGTTTTGCGATCTGCTTATGAAGGTGCTCCAAATCGCCAACGATCTTTTCCAGTCGGAACCCGATCCGTTGGGCTGGCGCGCTGCCCTCCATTAAGAACGTGCGCGGCCGTTCGCCGCGACTGATTTGTGTTATGACTCGTTCAACCTGCCCCCACGGCGCGATCCATTTGCGCCAGACGATGAAGGCAATAACGCCCAACGCACCGCAGATTAGGACGACAATGACCCAGGACACGGCATTTCCATTCTCTTCTAAATACTTTTCACAGCAAAGCGGCTGCGAAGACGTTTCGCAATCTCAAACCACTTCGTGCAAGTTCTCGTTAGGCACGGTCGTTGTTGCCTGCTTTGGAGTGCGGTCCTCGCACTGGTTTCGCATCCATGCCATTAATTTTCGCGGAGCCGATAGCCGAAACCGCGTACGGTTTCGATCGCATCGCCGGCCTTGCCCAGTTTTTCGCGCAAGCGCCGTACGTGTGTGTCCACGGTACGGGTGTCGATCACGCTTTCGTAGCCCCACACGTCGTTCAGCAATTTATCGCGATCCTGCACGCGGCCTCTGCGTTGGATCAAGGTCCGCAGCAACTTGAACTCGAGACTGGTGAGATGCACCCGTTTGCCACTGACGCGAACTTGATGGCGCGCAGGATCGATCGAAATCGAGCCGGCACGGAGCGTCTGCTCTGGTTTCTCGCCACGCCGCAAAATTGCCCGGATTCGCAGCATCACTTCGCGCGGACTGAAAGGCTTAGTTACGTAATCGTCTGCGCCGAATTCCAAACCCACGATTCGATCAATTTCTTCTGCTTTGGCCGTCAACATGAGAATTGGAATGTGAGACGTCGCCGCGTCGCCTTTCAAAATCCTGCAGACCTCCAGTCCAGACATTTTAGGCAACATCAAATCGAGAACGATGAAATCGGGCGGGTTGTCCCGCGCCTTCTGCAAACCGGTTGCGCCGTCGGTGGCTGTCGCGGTCTTGAAGCCCACCTTGTGCAAACCCATCTCCAGAAGATCGGCAACGTCGCTTTCGTCTTCGATGATCAGGATTTTTTTGCCAGAACCGCTGTCCATGTGGTTAAATCAAGCTTCCAGAAATGACTAACTGTTTCGTGATGCCCAAGTTCGCCTAATGGCGTGCCTCACTAACGTCTCCCACCCGAAATCTCTTCGAATGGGTTGTAAACCTCGATCGTATAATAAGCGATGAGGCCGTCGTGCCGCTTATCGATCTGCTTCGGGCGTCCAAAGAAGCTTTCGATGTCATGCGAGGTGGTCCGCCCACGGATGAAAGAACCGATGCGCCGCGTGTAAAAGTCGTTAGGCGGCCCCTGCACAATGTACGCCGGCGCCGCAGATAACACACCAGCGGTGTTAAAACGGAACGCAAGCACATCAGCTCCGCGCCCGTGGTTGAATGGATCCGCCGTATCCCTAGTTGGTGCGCCTTGAATACCAAGTTGCTGGATGAATACTGAAGCGGGACGCACAATGTAATAGCCTGTGCGCGGTCCCAGCGTGACGTAATGTGAATCGTCGCGGAAAGAATTTGCAGCAGCCGATGCGGCCATCGTCACGACAGCAAGAGCACAGAAGGAACGCGTTTGCATAATCAATTAGTAGCGTAAATCCGCGTCGCCGGTGAATGTCAAATCCTTAGCGGTAGTCGGCGGATTTCGACCAGCACCAACCGTCGGGGCGTAAACCAAGCTCCCCGAAAAGCGCACACAACACATTCTGGAGCGAACAATTGTTGTCGAGCTCGATCCAGCGCACTCCGCCACGGTCGTAACTCGTCGCCGTTAACATTGCGGTGACGCGACCGCTCTCTTTGAGCAGATAAATCTTTGCGTTGGGCGTCAGCTTGATCCAACCACATGTCGGATCACCCCAAAACGATGCGACCGGGATGGATTCACCGCGCCGGCCAGCGGTAACGAAGGCATGTCGTGCAAAATCGACGCGGACGCCTGGAAATCTGAAGTCGAACGGTTCGTCCCTGCGCGGCTCGTTCGAGTCCGCGTAAGGCCAATTGCTGAACGTGATCCGCACGGCGAGTTCACCGTGGGTTCGTTGCAGGTAGAGCTGCCGCCAGGTGACAGCGCCGTAAGCATATGTCTTCGCATGATTCGGGCTGGTGATGCTCACCGCATCGGCCATGGCGGTAGCGCCCGTAAGCAGAAATACCGCTAGAGCGATAGCCAATCGCATCCCGGAATGTAAAAACGACAAGCGCGATCGTCCAGTCTCGGTGTTTTCAAAGCTGTGTCTGTGCGCTGGGAGCGCAGTCATGTGAATTGGAGTTCACCTAATTGTTACTTCACCGTCATACAGCTGTAACAATCGCAATTCATCTTCGCAGCGAAACAACCAACACCCCGTCCCGAAAACGTTCGGGGCACAACCAAGGAGAAACAATCTTTATGAAGAAATTAGCGTTGGCTGCCGTTGCCCTCTGCTTCGCGTTAGGCGGCACTGTTGCCCGGGCGCAAGACGCAGGCGCGCTGCTTGACCTGCTTGTAAAGAAAAGACTCATTACCGACCAGGAAGCTGAGGAAGTGCGCGGTGAGCTGATTAAGGAATCAGCTGAGACGTCAGCTGGGAAATGGAAATTATCGACG
>DATFXC010000247.1:0-4328 GCA_035258625.1 Candidatus Udaeobacter sp.
AGAATAGGCCTCAGTTTGCCGATAACTCAGCTGCAACCAAGCAAGCGTCATCCGTCAAGACTGTGGAATCGCCAAACTTGTAAACGTCACTGACGATGGCATCGAGCAGAGACTCCGTGGGCTGATCAAGATTGGATCGAACGCTTTCCCGTAAACCTTCAACGCCAAACTGGCTGCTGTCCCCCGCCTGGACCTCGATAATGCCGTCCGTGTAGAAGAGAAGGAAATCTCCGGGCGCAAGTTTCATTTCTGTAGTCTTAAACTGCGCGTTCCGAATGATCCCTATCGCAGGTCCCGCGGAATCCGCGCCCATGACGATCGTCTGCACTTCGTTGGAACTTCGGCGCACCTGCAACGGCAGTGGGTGACCCGCGCGCGCGAAACGCGCGGTGCCTGTTTTGATGTTGATGACAAAGTACAGCACCGTCACAAAAACAAGCGTGCCGGTCTGTTTCAGAATTCCCGTGAACTCGCTGTTCAATTGCGTGAGAAGGCGACCGGGCTCGGGTGCTTCGACAGAATGACTTTCGATCATTGCGCGCATCATCGCGGTGATCAGCGCTGCGCGGACTCCATGGCCCATTACATCGCAAATACAAATGGCGGCCGTATCTTCGTTAAGCCGTGCGATATGAAAGAAATCGCCACCCATCAGCGTAGCCGGGAGATACCGATGACAAAAACGGAGCTTGGTCGCGCCCGCGGCGGCGTCTGCCGGAAAAGTCGGATACGTGCTCGGCATAAGTGCCTGCTGCAATTCCGTCGCCATTCGCAGATCTGTTTCCATCTGCTCATTTTTCTGGCGAATCTCGCGGTCGCGCTCTTCGATCTCCTGCGCGCGTTGTTCCGCCGCGACCTTGGCGACGCGTAGTTGCTCCACCGCGCGCGCTCGTTCAATCACGATACCTGCCAGGTGCGTCGCCATGCGGATGAGCTCCCGATCATGCGCACTGGGTTCGTGCGGGCGACGATAGTACATGGCGACCGTACCCAGTAGTATCCCATCGCTGGAGAAGACCGGTGTCGAACAGCAGGAACCAAGTCCGAATGTTGCAGCCAGTTCGAGGTAATCGGCCCAATGAGGATCGCTGGCGATATCTGTCGCAAACACCGGTTCGCGTTTGTAAGCAGCGCTCCCACACGAGCCGACACGCGGACCGATGCTGATCCCGTCCACGATGCGATTGTATCCTTCCGGCAAGGCAGGCGCTGCTCCATGGCGCAAGCATTGCGCCTCTTCGTCAAAGACCAGCACGGTGCACATCATTCCGTCACACGATTGCGCCTCGACACCACGCACCAAGACATCGAGCACCGTCGCGAGCGGCGCGCCGGATGCGATTTTTTCCAACACTCTTTTCTCGTTCGCCAGCGCGTCCTGCGCACGCTTGCGCCGAGTGATATCGCGGAAGCTCCATACACGGCCAACATTGCGTTGCTTGATCAGTTGAATTGCCGAATTCCGCTCGAAAACGCGACCGTCTTTCAATTGCAAGACATCGAAAGTCTCAGGTGCGGCCGAAGCGATAATTTCGTGGAGCCGCGCCAGATACCCGGCCGGGTCTTTCAACTGCGGGCTAATGTAACTCCACAGCTCACTGGCATGAGCTGATATCATTATGTGAGGTGGAATTCCCCAGAACTTGACGTACTTCTCGTTAAATTCCCTGACGTAATTCGCCTCGTCAGTCACGACGATGGCGTCGGTGGTGGACTCTAGCGTGGCATGCATCATCGCAAGCGCCGTGGCCAGTTCGGTGACGCTATGCTCAGACGCGCCGCTCATCGCACGGTGATCGTTATCCGCGATGTTTGCAGAAACGCCGTCGTTTTTCATCGTGTCAGGTAACGCGACGCCGCCGCACGCTCAGCACTAAGCGTCGCAATACGCTTAAATCGTACAACCAAACTGGGGAAGTGGAAGTAAAAACCGAGAGGCCCAGCCAACCTCGATTCTTTTCACCCCTTAGGTTAGTTGAGCTACTTTTGCTCGAGATCTGTTGCGATTAGCGGTCCACCACTTGTCCTAATACCGCTTCTATTGCAGTGACAAATGGAGTGTTTGTCCGTTGAGTCTGCCCGATTTCTGCTATCAACGATACGGGTTCTTTGATCACTACTGTTGCATTGTGATACACCCTTACGAAGCGCGTGTGCGATCTTATGCTCAACGCTGCCCACTAATTGACGTATGGCGAACGCCAAAAAGCAGAAGTAGATTCCTGGAATGAGAGAACTCGCAGGCAAGAACATTCTCATTACCGGTGCCTCGCAGGGTCTTGGCCGCGAAATGTCGCTGCGTTTTGCCCGCGAAGGCGCAGCCGGGCTATCGCTCGTTGCGCGACATGTCGACCAACTCAACAAAGTCCGTGAACTAGTTCGGAAAGTTGCACCAAATATCGACATAGTGGTCATCGAAGCCGACGTGAGTAAGGCGCGCGACATCGAGCGGATTGTCGCCTCCACACTTGCGCAATTCAAAGGTCACCTCGATGTGCTGGTGAACAACGCTTCGACGATCGGGCCGTCACCCATGCCGGACCTGCTCGACTATCCCGTGGAAGATTTTCGAAGCGTGCTCGACACAAATCTTATCGGGCCGTTTCTTTTAATTAAGAGTGCGCTTCCCGCAATGATTGAGAGCGGTGGTTCAATTATCAACGTGACCAGCGATGCTGGCCAGGTCGGTTATCCCGGCTGGGGGGCATATGGTGTTTCCAAGTTTGGCCTTGAAGGCATGTCGCAGACATGGGCGTCAGAGTTGGAGAATAGCGAGGTACGAGTAAACTGGGTCGATCCTGGCAGCATGAACACGGCAATGCATCGCGCCGCCGAACCGGAGGAAGATCCGAACGAATGGGCTGATCCCGCCGATGTGACAGACGTTTTCGTCTTCCTCGCTTCCGACGCATCAAAAGGCGTGACCGGCAAACGTTTTCAAGCACAGGAAAATTGGAAAGCCGAGCTCTCGCACGACGGTCACAAAGGACTCAAGGAACAGAAGGATTAGGACTCGGTTCCGAGCCATTGCAAGCTTCGTGCACTTAGTGCGAAAGTATTTAATGGCCGCGCCATTCGCGTTTGTACTGCCGCCGGAATTGAGTGCGAAAGAACCGCCGGAGCGACGCGGGATTCGACGCGATCACGTGCGCCTGATGGTGATTGATCGCGCCACGAGAAAAACTGAGCACACCCGTTTTGATAAGATCGACAATTACCTGCGCCCAGGCGACCTGCTCGTTTTTAATTCGAGCCGGACCTTGCCGGCATCGATGCGTGGTTGTGAATGCAGCGAATCGCACGGCCCGTGCATGGAGGTACGCCTGGCTGAGCGTTTGCCGGATGATTCATGGCTAGCACTTTTATTGTGCGAAATAGGGGATCCATTCGGTTGCGGTCTGCGTCCGCAAATGCGAATTCAATTCAGCGAAGAGTTGGCTGCGACTGTGATGGATCGCAACGCGCGCATTCCGCGCCTGTGGAGATTGCGCTTCACGAAATCAGGAACGGCATTGGTCGATCTTATTTATCGCCTCGGGAAACCGATTCGATACGAGTATGTGTCCGCGCCGTGGGACCTTGATTATTGTCAAACGGTATACGCGAAGGAACCCGGATCGGCGGAAATGCCGTCAGCCGGCCGCGCATTTAGCTGGAAACTGTTACTCGATCTGAAACGCCGCGGGATCGATACCGCTTACGTGGTCTTGCACACGGGACTGTCCTCTTACATGGACGACGAGCTCGATGCCCAACATCCCGTATCAGAAGAAGAATATTTTGTCGGTGCGACGGCCGCCGACAAAATCAATCGGAGACGCCAAAGTGGCGGCCGGGTTATTGCAGTCGGCACGACCGTTGTCCGCGCGCTCGAATCCATTGTGGATGGTAACGGTCGTGTGTCAGAAGCACACGGCTACACGCAGCTCAAGATTGACAATCTACATCAGCTCAAAGCGGTGGATGGATTACTCACTGGCTTGCACGAACCGCAGGCGAGCCACTTGGATTTACTCAGTGCATTTCTCCCAGCTGACCAGATTCGCGCCGCCTACGAGGAAGCGATCGCCAGAAAATATCTCTGGCACGAGTTCGGCGATCTTAACCTCATTCTGTAGCAGTTCGCTGTTCGCCAACCCGCAACCAGCAACGACAAGGGGCCCAAAAATGTTTGTCCGCTGCGTCTGTGCAGCGTTAGGTATGTCGCACGATGGGAAATGCCGCCCGCGTACAAAGATTTGTACAAGATATCGCCACGATTCCTTATCCGGTAGTAGTTGCGACTATCAGCTAATCGAAAAGTAATTCCACGGACTCAATATCCGTTG
>DATFXC010000248.1:0-4542 GCA_035258625.1 Candidatus Udaeobacter sp.
CACCACGATGTCCGTGTGCGCCGTAAGCACATCGATAATCTTACCCTTGCCCTCGTCGCCCCACTGCATTCCGATCAAAATTGTGTTAGCCATTTGAACTGAGAAATGGGCAAAAAATTTGCCCGATGCATCCGCAAGGACACAGTCGGGACTTGCCCACAGATAATAAGTTACCGGAATTGCCGCGCAAGAAATTTTGTGTGGTAGGGACAGCGCGCTGCGCTGTCCGGACGCCGCAGCGCGGCGTCCCTACCATTCAAGCGCAATCCGTCCCGCGGTTACGGTGCGGGTGATTGCTCGCCGCGAGCTTGCCATTTCGGTGTGGGAGATACGGTTGGCTCTTGTCTGCCTGACTCGATCATCGTCGGTCGAATCGGGCCAATCCCCTCCAGATTTGTACTTCGCGGTTTCTCGGGACCAGACGAACTCCTTTGCTCGACCGGTGTTTCTCTTTTCAGCGGCCTGGGCGTTTCGGCAACAGTCGCACTCGGCACTGGAGCGCTCTCAGTATCGGCTTCATGCGTTTTGGTTGGTTGCGAAACACGTCGGGTATCTAATCCCTCGGCCGCGCGCGCCCCGGCCGTTCGCATTTCTTCGAGCGTCAGTGTTGCGGGGGCCGACTTGTTCTCGTGCGACGCGGATTTGGGTGGCGCTGGTGTGGGAGATTCTGAAGTCGCTTGTTGAGAAGGCTGCGGTGTTTTCTTGGGAGGCTCAGGTTTTTTTTCGCGGGCGACGATCACTTCCTGCGCATGTATTTTCCCGATCAGAATGACGATGCAGAGGAAGGCCCACAAATATCGTTTCAGCATAGTGCCGCCTGATAAACGAATGATCCCATTCACACGCCCTCGTTCATGAGACGTTGCCGAATTCAGCCGGCCGGGCGCGGCACCTGAATAACCGGCAACGGAAAGCGCAGCCGCAATTCGTCTTGCAGATAAATCTCAACGTGATGCATGCCGTATTGCTGAAACTGCACGCCGCCAAAATAATGGACGTTGGTAGCGTGGCCTTCCATCTCTTTCAGCACAAATTCGACCTCCGCCTGCGCGACCACCTGCTGTTCGTCCACGCCTATGATGCGAGATTTTTGCCGAAACTTGCCGGACCCGCTGCACCAGCGCGTCCAGATGCAGAGCCGAAAATAATTGATCGGCAATGTGGGGGCTGGAATCACACTCAACACACCGACGAGGCTTTGCATGCCGTTGACTTCACAGCGGACATCCTCGCAAATTACCGCGCTTTGCAAGTCGGGAAGAATAGCGTCGGTTTCCATCGTTAGCTGATCACATCATTCCGCGCATCAACAGCGTCAACAATCCGAGCCCGAGCACGATCCGGTAAACTGCAAACGGCGCAAATCCCCGCGCACGCACCCAGTTCATGAACCACGCGACCACCGCCAGCGCGACAAAGAATGAAACCACAAATCCAATTGCGAGCACGATCCATTGATGCGGAGTGATCGTCAGCGGCGCAATCTCCGCTTCGTGATGGTGCGGTATTACCGTCTTCAAAAAATCGTAGCCAGTGGCCACTACCATGGTCGGCATCGAAAGAAAGAACGAAAATTCGAGCGCAGCCGGACGCGACATGCCGACAATTTGCCCTGCAGCAATGGTGGACATTGATCGCGACGTGCCGGGGAAAACAGCGGACAAAATTTGCGCCGCGCCGATCCAGACCGCCTGCGGCAGGGTCATTTCCTCCATGTGCGTCGTGCGCGGCTGTGTAAAAAAGGCGTCCACGATCCACATGATGATCCCGCCGATGAGTAGCGCCATCGCCATCACCCAAAGACTCTCCAGATTCTTGCCGATGACTTTAGCAAGAGCCCACGCCGGAACCGCGGTCACAACAAATGCGATCAGTGTGAGACTCAACGGATGCGTGAACACTGTGCGATCCCCGCGTTCGCCCTTCGGAAAAGTGCCAACAAACTGCAGAATGCGGCGCCAGAAATACACAGGCAAAGCCAGAATAGCGCCGAGCTGAATCACGATCGTGTACATTTTCCAGAACCCATCATGCAGATCGATATGCAGCAGCGCTTCGCAGATGCGCAAGTGCGCGGTTGAGCTAACCGGAAGAAATTCGGTCAGTCCTTCGACGATGCCCAGAAACACGGAAAGTAAGTAATCGAACATGCAGTAAATCCTTAAAGGGTTACATCGTTACATCGTTACGCCGGCGTGGCATATGCAGTCATGAGTTTAGGATGGCGAGTTACCCTTGTAACTCTGTAAGTGTTTTTAATCATTTAACGGTGCGGGAATCGCACTCACAGTGCTTCCATCCCCCGTTCACCGGTTCGGATACGCACCGCTTCTTCCACCTCCGTAACAAAGATCTTGCCATCGCCGATTTTTCCGGTCTTGGCCTTTTCCAGAATTGCTTCAACTGCGCGCTGTGCACGATCGTCGGCGATCACGATCTCGAACTTTATTTTTGGAAGGAAATCCACGGTGTACTCGGTGCCTCGATAAATTTCGCTGTGCCCTTTCTGTCGGCCAAATCCTTTTACCTCGCTCAGAGTCATTCCCTCGACGCCTGCTGCCATTAACGCTTCTCGGACCGGCTCTGCTTTGAATGGCTTGATGATGGCCTCGATTTTTTTCACCGCGCCAAATTAAACCCGGCTGCGTCCGAAATGGCAAGCGCGCGGGATTAAATCGAAATCCAATCAAAGGATGACGCGCAGGAGGAGCGCGCCATCAGACTCTGCGGCCGAATTTTTTCTCCAATTCAGCCAGCGAAATCTGAATCATCGTTGGCCGGCCATGCGGGCAGCAGTAAGGCAAATCGCAATCGAGCAAGTCGCGAATCAGTTTTTCCACCTCAGGATAACGCAACGGATCATTCGCTTTGATCGCGTGACGACAGACGCTTTTGGCGATCATTTCTTCGCCCAAACGCATCGCTGAAGCGCTGTTACCGGCGCTCTTCAGATCGTCAATGACTTTGTGCATGAATTGCGCCGGATCGGAAACATTCAAAAAACTTGGAACACTGTCGATCTTGAACGTGCCTGGCCCGAAACTCTCAATTCCGATTCCCATTCTTTGCAGGATTGGCAGATTGCGCTCGATCCAATCTGCGTCGCGCGGTGGCACGTCGAATGTTTGCGGCAGAAGAAGCTTTTGTGTAGGGACTCCTTGCTCTTCCATTCTGCACCGCAATTCTTCAAATAGAATGCGCTCGTGCGCTGCGTGTTGGTCAACCAACACCAGTCCGTCCGCATTTTCCATCAGGACATACAGCTTGTTGAGGACGCCGATGATCTCGAATTGCTGCTGGGGAGCTTTGGCAGCGCGCTGCTGTTGTTGCAGGGCAGGCGCATCGCCTGCCAAATTACGGCGCGAATCTGGCAGGTGGGGCGCCTGCCCTACAGTTTTGGACCCTGGTGCCCGGCCGGGGTCACCGACCCCGGCTACAGTTGGAGCGAGACTTGGTAGCTCGCGATCTGATTCCACCGGAGCGGATACATCGGGGCGCAGTGTTAAATCTGGAACCCGTTTCCCGGGAGGACCAGCAGGTGGCCGAACTGGCGCGCGAAATTTCTCCTGCCAGCCGACCCGAGCGCGTTCCAACGTTTGTTGAATGCAAAGAACGATCGCTTCACGCACGGCGTTGGGATCACGGAAACGCACTTCCCGTTTTGCGGGATGCACATTTACATCCACCGCGGCTGGATCGAGCTCAAGAAACAGAAATGTAACCGGGTATTGCCCTTTCATGAGCGCGGTGTGGTAGCCTTCGCGGATGGCACTGGTGATCAGACTGCTTTCAATCGCGCGACCGTTTACAAAGACGAGCTGTTGAGAGCGGGTCTGGCGGCTCAGCCCCGCCTGCCCTATAAAGCCGCTGATTCGAATTTTGGGTGAAGCAGCGCCGTTCAACTCAACCAGGCGCTCCAACAGCTCAACGCCGTACAAATCTCGGATCCGATCGCTGAGCGTCGCCGTAGCCGGTAATTGGAACAACATGCGGTCGTCACGCATTAACGAAAAACCGATCTGAGGATGACCAATGGCTTGCAAATGAAGCTGATGTTCGATGTTGCGGCTTTCGGTGTTCTCGGAACGAAGAAATTTCCGGCGCGCGGGGAGGTTGTAAAAAAGCGACCGCACTTCCACTTGCGTTCCCGGCGCTTCACCGCCGTCGCGCACAACTTCGATCTTGCCGCCGTTGACGATAATTTCCGTTCCCGCGATCGCGCGTGCTTCGCGTGTGGTCAGGCGAAATCGCGCCACGCTGGCGATGCTCGGAAGAGCTTCACCGCGAAATCCGAGTGTGGCAACGGCTTGAAGATCGGCAGCAGAGCGAATCTTACTGGTGGCGTGGCGCTCCAACGAAAGTAGCGCGTCGTCGCGGTCCATGCCGCAGCCATCATCGATCACGCGGACCAGTGAAATTCCCCCGCGACGAATCACGATATCGATTTCACGAGCGCCGGCGTCGAGACTGTTTTCGACCAATTCCTTCACGACCGATGCCGGGCGTTCGACCACTTCGCCGGCCGCCACCTGGCTGGCCACG
>DATFXC010000249.1:0-10885 GCA_035258625.1 Candidatus Udaeobacter sp.
TCGAACGAAGGATTTTTGCGAGCAAAATTTGCCGAGAACGTGCCGGCGAAAGAATTGCTGCGCGATCCAAGAGAGCTGATCAGGCCAACTGCACCCCGGATCGACGGTCCCGGTCGGCTCGATGGCTCTAATCAGAAAAATGGCGCTTCACTTCACGCGACACCCGGCGATATTTTCAAAAACGCACCGCTTGTGAGCTTCATTTACAAAGACAGTCAGGATAAAATGCAGAGCGCGTTGCGCGAGGCGCGCAAGCGGTTCGGTGAGAAACATCCGCTCTACATTGGAGGCGAAAAAGTTTGGGTCGATAATTTGACGCCTTCGGTTAATCCAGCGGAGCCGAGCGAAATTGTCGGCTATGGAACGGAAGCTGGGATCGACGAAGCCGAGCGCGCCGTTAAAGCTGCGCGCGCTGCATTCGAAAAATGGAGGTGGACCCCGTTTGAAGAGCGGGCGCAACTACTGGAGCGCGCGGCCGATATCCTCGAGCACCGACGCTATGAACTTTCGGCAGTAGAAGTTTTCGAAGTCGGGAAGCCATGGTCTGAAGCCGACGCCGACATCCGCGAGGCGATCGATTTTTGTCGTTTTTACGCGCAGCAAATGCGGCGACTCGGACGCCCCAAACTCACGCAGCAGGTTCCCGGCGAAGAAAGTTATCATCATTACTGGCCGCGCGGTGTGGCGTTCGTAATCGCGCCATGGAATTTTCCGATCGCAATTCTCTGTGGCATGGCGTCGGCCGGAGTTGTTACCGGAAACGCCGTGATCATGAAGCCGTCCGAGCAGTCGATCATCTGCGGCGCCATGCTCATGCAGGTGTTCGAGGAAGCAGGCGTTCCGCCTGGCGTTTTGAATTTTCTCTCTGGGCACGGCTCCGTTATCGGAGCGCATTTGGTCGATCACAAGGACGTCGATTTGATCGCATTTACCGGTTCGCGGGAAGTCGGCCTCAAAATTTGGGAATCGGCCGGAATCACCCGTCCTGGTCAACGGGAGCTGAAGCGAGTGATTTGCGAGATGGGCGGCAAAAACGCGATGATCGTTGATGCCGACGCTGATCTCGATGAGACGATCATGTACTCAATTTATTCCGCGTTTGGTTTTCAGGGGCAAAAGTGTTCCGCGCTCTCGCGTTTGATTCTGCTGGAGGAAAATTACGATCGGGTGGTGGAACGTTTAATCCCCGCCGCAGCCAGTCTGCGCATCGGGAATCCAGAGCAACCAGGCATCATGGTCGGTCCGGTCATCGATGAAGCTGCCTACCGGCGGATTTTGGATTACATCGAGATCGGGAAGAAAGAAGCCATACTCGCGTATCAGGCGAAAGAAGTACCGCCGCATGGCTATTTCATTCCGCCCACAGTTTTCACCGACGTCAAACCGCATATGCGCATCGCGCGTGAAGAAATCTTCGGACCGGTGCTGAGCGTACTGAAGGTGCGCGATCTGGACGAGGCCCTCGAAGTCGCAAATGGAACCGACTACGCGCTGACGGGCGGTTTTTTCTCGCGCAGCCCAGATAACATCGAGCGCATCAAAGCGCGACTGGAAGCCGGCAACGTTTACATCAATCGCTCATGCACGGGCGCGATCGTGGGGCGTCACCCCTTTGGTGGATTCAAAATGAGCGGCAGCGGCACCAAGGCCGGTGGCGAAGACTATCTTCTGCACTTCCTCGTTCCGCGAGTGGTGACCGAGAACACCAGCCGGCACGGCTTCGCTCCAGAACAGTCGCCGGAGTATCGCGACGAATTTCTCTGGCCCAAACCGCGACAGTAACCGCTCGAAACAGCCGCACGATCAATTCAGCGGGCGGCCTTTACTGAGCAATTTCACGACAGTGACGATCATGTAGAGCACCGGCCAGGCGGAGGTGAGAACAATCACCGCAAATGCCGCCATCTCCCTCGCTCGTTCCCGCGCCGCTTCGATACGGTATTCGCGTCCCAAATCATAAAGATTCCTGAACCGTGATCGATCTTCTCCGTCGTAATGCCAAAAGTGGCCGTGCCACTGGCCGAAACCGGAATGAAAAAAATAATCCGTCTGCGGAAAGCGTCTCTTACCGCCCGTGGAAGGACTCCTCGGTTTCATACACTTTGACCGACAACTGAAATTGGAACCAGCAACACAATACCACATTCAAAAAATCAATCAGCCTGAAAAAATAAGTTTTAGATTGCGCGAAGGATGCGACACACTCCAAAGACAAAAATGAAAACGGCTGTATATCACGCTGGTAAGTTGTTGGTGAGATTCGTGTTTGGCTGTGTCGCGCGTATTCATATAATTGGCCGAGAGAATGCGAACCGCGCCGGTGGTCTTTTGCTGGCGTCGAATCACATCAGTCATTTCGATCCGTTACTGATTTCGCTCCGGGTGAGGCGAAAGATCGACTGGATGACCATGGCCGAATTCTTTCGCCCACGTGCGCTGGGCTTTTTCCTGCGCTCAATTGACGCGTTCCCAGCAGAAAGGGACCGCGCCGACCTCAAAACAATTCGCACCGCAATCGAACGACTAAAAAGCGGACGCATTGTGGGCATTTTTCCTGAAGGCGGCATTCGGGATGGTGCGCGCTCTTTGCTCGAAGGCGCGCCGCTCCGGCCCGGCGCAGCCACACTCACGCAGATTGCAGATGTTCCCATCGTGCCGTGCGTAATTCTCGGTACGGATCGCCTTTATTCCAAAAACCAGTGGCTACCGTTCCGGCGCACGCCGGTCTGGATTGCGTTCGGCAACCCGATCTCAGCTTCTCCAGAGTTGCAAAAATCTCACGCACGCGAACGAATCGAATCCGAACTCGCTGCCGCTTTCAAAGATCTTTATGAGGAATTGCGCGAGGAATTTCGCCTCACAACAGAGGATCTGCCGCATTCGCCGCGAGAGCGAACGGGGTTTTGTAGGGCAAGCGCTCCGCTTGCCACGCCTAGCGCCGGCAACCGAAGCGGTTGCCCTACAATTGCCCGCCGCTCGTTGCGCTCGCTCGGCTCCACCACCATCGATTCGCTCCTCTGCACATCGATCAATTGGCTTCATCGACGCCACCCGCTGAATGGGCACAGTCGACAAGAGATGGAGTGTTACCTAGCGACGTACGAGCGGCTCTCGCCGCAGGAATATTATGTCCCTCCGAAAGCCATCGATAGCAACGGTGCGTCCGATTCAAACCCGGCAGTGAATGCCATACACGATGCACGAATGGCAACACTGTCATGGCGCAGCCCGATCAAAACAGCTTTTGCAGCAAACAATACCGCGCGCGCGGATTTCTTCCGAACTGATGCACGGAGTTGGACCAGAGCGCCGACAGTGTTTTTGCTGCACTCACTGATGTCATCCAGTCCAACCGGCTATTACCGCTGGGCAGAAAGATTCAATGAGCTCGGCTGGAACGCATGTTTTGTTCATTTGCCATACCACTTTTCGCGTGTCCCGACTGGTTACTGGAATGGCGAACTAGCGATCACACCGGATTTAATTCGCAACGCGGAAGGACTACGTCAGGGCGTGATCGAGCTGCGGCAAATAATGGAATCATTGCGAGGACACGGCTGCCGTGAGTTTGGCGTGTTGGCCACCAGTTACGGTGGATGGATTGGCGCACTGCTGACCCTCGTGGAGAGCGATTTCCGATTTGTGGCGTTGATGTCGCCGATCGTGAACGTTGAACACGCGATCTGGCAGAGCCCGGCTGCGCGTCGTCTTCGGCGCGAACTGATCCAGGCAAACATTGAGCGCGCTCTCGTTGCGCGGCATTTCCATCTGAGCTCACCGGTGCACGGGCAACCTGCGTGCGATTCGGCGCGGATTTTGTTCGTCAGCGGCGAATTCGATTCGATTGCTCCACCCGCAGAAATCGAGGCGATCCATCAAACGTGGCGCGGCTCGGAACTGTTACGCGTGCGACAAGGGCATTTCGGCTATCGCATGATGCGAGAAACGATTGCGCGCCTGAAACAACGCGGCGACTTGCCATCAAGGAACGGCGGTCTCTAGTCCGCCGTCTAAAATGGGCGGATTGGAAACCGCCCTTCCTTGATCACTTGATTCCAAGAAACTCTAAACTTGGACTAAGATCGCTGAGTGCTGCGTTAGCGAGCACATTGTGTCCTTCCACCGAGGCGTGCCAGCCATCGATCGGATGCATTAATTCCGCTCGACTGAGGTCCGCAGTCGCCAGCGCACTGGAATATCGCAAGTGAATGCGTTCGGTGTGCTGGAGGAATTCGCGATTCAACATTTCCACCATAGCGCGCAGCTCTTCGTTCACCATCGCCGCGAGACGAATCAAATTGCTCCGGTAAGCCGGACGGAATGAGACAAAATATTTGTAAGTTGTTTCCAAATGCGGATACAAAGTTCTGTCTGACTCTCGAAGACGCTCGGCTGCCCGACGGCCCCTGAAATACGATTCGAAATTAATCAGTCCGTAAACGACAATCGCCACGCGATGTTGCTGCATGCGGGCCGCCTCGAGCAGGCGTCGCAACTCGCGTGTGTAATTCTGGCGAAGTTCTTTGCTCAGCCGTTGTAATCGCTGCTGCGGTGTGTCGAGTTCATGTGACGGACACCGCCAAGCCCAATCGACGTTATTGTGTCCGATCGAAATCAGAATCAGATCGGGAAACCGGCGCGCTCGCAGCAGGTCATTGACCTGCCCCGAGAGATTGCGTGTTCCGAGAATACGTCGAAAGAGACTTTGTCGGCCATGCTCGCATTCCACGAGCGCTCCAACCCCGGCGCGTTCGATTGCGACAAAAGGCGTGATTGCCTTGAGTCCTTTCGAAACACTGGAGATGCCGGCATCAGCATCGAAATGAACAAACCAATTCTTCCCGCGGCGAGTATGCGCGCGCCAGAACGTGCTCCAAGGCGATGAGATGTAAATGTCCATGCACACGCTATCGCCGAGCATGGCAACATGCGGCAGCCGGGCGATCAATTCCGCGCGGGTCATCTCGCCTCTTCGATAGGACAGATAATCAGAATGAAATCGTGAGTCAGGTTCGGCAATCCGCTCCAGGAAATTCGGACTGACAAATGGAGCAGATTTCATCTCGTCGACGATAGGTTGTAGCCACTCGGTACAGGCAGGATGCCTGCACGTTACTCATCGAGCCAATCCATCTCCTCAAGCAAGCTGCGAAACCGCGGATCGTCAGCGGAGAGCACGGGCAGCCATTCTCCGATCGGCTCGCGCTTCCACCAGGCCTTATCACCAATCGGCGAAAATCGATAACGGTGGAGTCGCGCCCGAATGTAATGGGGCGGTGCATCGGGAAACGGATTGTTTGCGATTAGCGACAGCGCGCCACGATCGTTGTGTAAAAGTTTCCAGACAAAATGCAGGGTCCACGGATAGTCAGCCGGTGACGCCATTGCGGCGAACCAGATTTGCCAATCGATGCGCGGCTGATATGGCGCGACGAACGGGGGACGACGATTCGGATCGCCGGGTTTGGCTTTAAACTCGTACTCCTTCCATTTCGTGTCGCCGGTAAGTAGCGTGTCGTCTGTCCCCTCAAAGATAATTTCGTCGCGCTCGCGCCCAACTGTCCCGAATGCGCCGTAAGTGTTCACGAGATCAAGCGGATCATACGAGTAATTCATCAGTTGCCGGCCGGAGGCGAGATTGAGCACGGTCGGTATGCTGAGCCAGGCCACTAATATTGCCAATGCGACGGCAATCGCGTTGATGATGCGCGACGGCTGCGATTCCTGAGCCGCGCGTTGTGCGCGTCTCACGATCGGCCCCGGCAAAAAGCGCCCAAGAAAAGTGTCATCAAAGCACGCCAGAAACGGAATGATGGTGAGGTAATTCAGAAACGAAAGATTACCGCTGATGATCAGAAAAATCTGGAACGTGACCAGCAGCACGCCCGCAATGTGCCGCACGGTTCGTGGACCGAAAGAAAACCAGGGCACGATCAGCTCGACGAAGTGATTCCAAAGCAGTTCGAATTTGTGGAACCAAAGCGGAGCGAAATGCAGGTAGCGGCTAATCGGGTTTGGGATGGGCTGTGTTTCGTAATGGTAGTAGAGACAGGTGAGATCGCGCCAGCAGGGATCGCCGCGCAACTTGATTAAACCGGCACCAATCATGATGCGAAATCCGAGCCAGCGGAAAAGCCAAATCACCAGAATCGGCGGCCTGCACTTGGGAAACGGCCGGCCATCGAGCAGTGGACAAAGAAAGATTGATAAAAATCCGGTCTCGAGGAGCTGGATTTCCCAGCCGTAGCCGTACCAAATCTGGCCGATGTGAACGATCGACATATACATCGCCCAAAGCACAACGAGCAGGATTGCGTTTGCGTATCCGCCGAGAACAACGAGCGACAGCCCGAACCCCAGCCAGGAGAAGACCAACAATGCATTGTCCGAGGTTCCGAACCAGAAGAGCGTCGGCACTCGCAGCATGCCGGCGCTTCGCGAGCCGAGTTGCGTTTGAATCGCGTTCAGAAAATGCGTGGCTGGGGTCAACCCACGCTCCCCAATCAGCGGCACGAGCTGGTTGGCTGCAACCAAAAATGCGAATGCATACACAAACCCAAGCAGCCGCAGGATGACAAAGCGAGTCAGCCAGTAAGAATTTCCGAGAGCGAAGAACCTTTCGAGCACGCGTTGCTGGTTCATTGCGAAGAGCGTCGAACGCCCAACACCCAACATCCAACGCTGAACAATTGGCAATGAAAAAATTGCCAGGGGGGAGATTCGAACTCCCGACCAAGGGCTTATGAGTCCCCTGCTCTACCACTGAGCTACCCTGGCGGTAATCCGTTCAGAAACTAACGGATTTTTACTGAACGACCACCCTCACTCTGACGAGCTCCGTTGGAGCGAAGCCGACAAAATCCAACGGGTCACATTGGGTGTCAACGCGTCGAAAGCGGCGTTATTTGTCCGTTGATTTCGAAAGGTATCGCTCTAAATCCTTGTCGCGGCCGCGGACCGCAGCCATGAAGCACACGCCACTGTGTTCCGTCACCGCACCAGTCCAGCCTTCCTGATGAATATAGCGCCAGCCGGGAAACCGCAGCACTACTCCGGTTTTACTGTCTCTCTCGGCCGGAAAGAGAAAGAACTGCATGCGTTTTTCGGCCACCCAGATTTGAGCGATGCGCCGTGATTCGTCGTCTTCAAAAACGCGGCAACCAATGGTGCTAAAATCGGCGAACTCTGCCGGAACATCGTAATGCTCCAACCCGTGTTTCATAAAAAACAGGTCGCTTAATGTCCCTGCGTCAGTGTTCACCGGATCCAGCATCACGGGTCGCATGGAAGCGGCGACCCCCAACAATTTGCGAGCAGTCACCGAGCCCGGGAAATCATTTAAGTGGCTAGCGAAATTGAACACGAACACGCCTGCAATCACCGCGACGGCGATGCTGATCGCTAGCACGGCGGGGTTGCGCAGCATTTTTTTCCAAGTCCGCTTCGAGGTGGGGACCAGGTCTTTTTCCGAGAACCACTCGGCTGATTCGGCCGGAATGGGAATAAGACGAACCAAGCGTGCGACGGCGCGATCGAAATTCTGTTGATGGACAAATTCGGCAGAGCCGTCCGCGCGAGATATCGCCGAGCGCATCGCACGGTCGGCCAACTCACGCGCGCTGATCGGTGCGCAATTCGAAAGAGAGCGTTGGCGGCGCATCGACGACAGCAATTTCATACTTCAGTTGGTTGAGGAAATTTCGCGTCGAGCCATGCCTGCAATTGCCGTCGGCCATTGGCAAGGAAGAGCGAAAGCTCGCTTAGCTTCAGCTCGGCGAGATCGAGGATTTCGCGGTAATCGAATTCGTCGAGATAAAACAGTGCCAGCGCGCTCCGCTGCGGATCGGGCGCAGCTGAAATCCAAATAGCGAGTTGCGTCGGGTCGAGCCGCTGAATCTGTGATGCCGCCTCAGAAGCGACGTCGTGCTCGTCCATTTCAAGCGACTCCGGTTGCAAGTCACTTTTCGTTGCTTCCAGGCAACGCCACCGTGCATCACGAAAGAGCCAGAACGGTTCGCCCGGCAATTCCCCCCGGGCCGCTCGTTGGGCCGCCTCGCGCAACGTGGTGTGAAAAACTTCCTGCGCCTTACGCGAATCGCCCAGCATCAGGAAACAAAAGCGATAAAGCTGTGGCAGATTTTGTTTTCGATCCGGCACGCTCGATGGTCCCCGAAAAAGTTCGCGCACTTTACGCGTATCGAGGGGCGCAGGCAATCCTGCCGGCGCTGTTCGCTTTCCAGACAAGATTGTCTGCATCACGGGCTTCGCAGCGTTTTCAGCCGCCGCGCCACTTCCTCCGCGTTCTTGCGGCTGTTGAAGGCGGAAATCCGGAAGTAGCCTTCCCCTTGCGCGCCGAAACCCGCGCCTGGTGTGATGACCACATTCAGCTCGCGCAACATCCGATTGAACATTTCCCAGCTGGTCAGGCCCTCCGGCGTCTTCACCCAGATGTAGGGCGCGTTAACTCCTCCGAAAACCTTCAGGCCGGCGTCAGCCGCCGCGTCGCGAAGGAGTCTGGCATTTCCCATGTAGTGATCGATAAGCGCGCGGGCTTGGCTACGGCCCTCAGCGGAATACAATGCTTCGGCGCCGCGTTGCACCGGATAAGACACACTGTTCGATTTCGTGCTCCAACGCCGCTGCCAAAGCGGATGCAGCGGGAGTCGGCGACCGTCGCCGGTCCGCGCCAGCACCGATTTGGGCAGGACAGTAAACCCGCAACGCACACCGGTGAACCCACCGTTCTTTGAAAAACTGCGCAATTCAATGGCGCACTCGCGCGCGCCAGGAATTTCGAAAATCGAATGCGGAATTTCCGGATCGGAAATGTACGCCTCGTACGCGGCATCGAAGAACAGAAGCGTATCATGTTCGCGCGCGTAATCGACCCAGCGCGAGAGCTGTGCACGTGAAGCGACGGCTCCGGTAGGATTGTTTGGGAAACAAAGGTAGGCGAGATCGATATGCTCCTTCGGCGGCTCGGGCACGAAATTATTTTCCGCGGTGCACGGCAAATAATGAATGCCCTCATAGCTGCCATCCTTTCGCGCCGGGCCTGTGTGGCCAGCCATCACGTTTGTGTCCACGTAAACCGGATACACCGGATCGGGGACCGCGACCTTGTTTCGGCCGCCGAGAATATCGAGGACGTAACCGCAATCGCATTTTGACCCGTCGGAAATGAATATTTCGTCGTCGGCAATTTCGATGTTGCTATCCCGGTAATCTCGCTGTGCGATCGTTAATCTGAGAAATTCGTAGCCCTGTTCCGGGCCGTAGCCGCGAAACGTCTCGCGATGGCCAAGCTCTTCGACGGCGCGCTTCATTGCTTCGATAGCCACGCGCGGAAGCGGCTCGGTGACATCGCCGATTCCGCAGCGGATTAATCGCTTCCCGGCTTCAGGATGTGTTTCGCAGAATTCGCCCACACGGCGCGCCACCTCTGGGAAAAGATAGCCCGCCTGAAGCTTGAGATAATGTTCGTTCAGGTACGCCATCACCGTAGCGGCGCTGTCCTAGCGCCGAACAAGCGGCGGTCAGAGATCGCCGCTACAGAAAATCTCGTCCCGCGGCCTTAGTAATTCTTGGCGACCGCGTCCCAGTTCACGACGTTCCACCACGCCTTGAGGTAATCGGCCCGGCGGTTTTGGTACTTTAGGTAATACGCGTGTTCCCATACATCGACGCCGAGGATGGGCGTATTGCCGTCCATTAGAGGACTGTCTTGATTTGGCGTAGAGATGATTTCGAGCCCTCCACCTTTCTTCTTGATCAGCCACGCCCAGCCGCTACCGAAACGGCCCACACCGGCAGCACTTAGCTTCTCCTTAAACTGATCGAAGCTGCCGAAGGCGGACTTGATGTCGTCGGCGAGCTTGCCCTTGGGTTCGCCGCCGGCGTTCGGTCCCATTATTTTCCAAAAGAACGAATGATTGGCGTGACCGCCACCGTTGTTACGCACGACTGTGCGAATGTTTTCCGGCACGGCATTAAGGTCACTGATCAGGTCTTCTACAGTTTTCTTCTCAAGATCGCCGCCTTTGATCGCCTTGTTCAGGTTATCGACGTAAGCCTGGTGATGTTTCGTGTAGTGAATTTCCATTGTGCGCGCATCGATGTGCGGCTCCAACGCATCATATGCATAAGGTAATTTAGGTACTTCGTAAGCCATAATCGTTACTGTTAGATCGAATTACGCCGAACGATAGGTTTTATTTTCGGCCGGCACGCGGCGGCCACTCCTGCCGTTGCTGCATTAAGTTTCGCAGAGATAAAAACCAGGACGATGCCCGATTCCGCTGCAATGATTCACGTAGGTGGCGAAAGCTAAAAGCGGGAAATTCTGACGATACATATCGTACTTCAAATAGAATGTGCGCGGAAAACCGGTGCCGGTGATTTCATCTTCATCCCATGAGCCGTCAGGCTTTTGCGACCGAAGAAGATAACGCAAGCCTCGTTGAATGCTCGGCCTATCCAAATCGCCGCAGGCACATATACCCATAACCGCCCAGGCGGTTTGTGACGCGGTGCTTGGACCAATTCCCTTGGTCGATGGATTTTCGTACGTGCCACAGGTTTCACCCCAGCCGCCATCGCTGTTTTGACAACTCTCAAGCCAATCGCGTCCGCGCAAGATCCAGTCCTGAGTCATATCTTCGCCGATTGCCCGCAAACCTCGCAACACTTGCCAGGTGCCATAGATATAATTCACTCCCCAGCGTCCGTACCACGAACCGTCGTCATCCTGAGTGGCGACCAAATACTTGACCGCGTCGCGAATGCATTCCGCATTGCGATCGAAACCGATGTAGCCAAGCAACTCGAGCGTGCGCGCAGTCAAATCGCTGCAGGTGGGATCGAGAATCGCGTTGTGATCTGCAAA
>DATFXC010000250.1:0-4986 GCA_035258625.1 Candidatus Udaeobacter sp.
TGAATCGCAAGCGCCGGCTGATCGACAGTGACTTCGAAGCCACGAGCTGCTGCTGGTCGAAACCGGCGGAATGGTCGGTTTTATCGACGATATTCTTTCCCACCAGTTCAGCCGCTTTACGCAAAGCTATCGCATTAGCTATTGGACTTTGTCGATCACGTTGCCAGCCGCATCGTAAACGCGAATCACAGCATTGTGTGCTATTGCGACTCGCACTTTAGTTTCCACGAGCCTCGACGCGGAATAACTTCGCAAAAGGAGTCGCACTCCATGCACGTTGCCCAGACGAGTTGCTTTTTTGTGCCCAAGATCGCACTGAAGCCCGCCTGCCCAGGCTCCTTGAATAGCGCTCGCTTCATCCACCCGCCGGCAGGACGAGAAGACAGCACGAGCAAGAAACGGCCTGATACGCCCGTCCGCGTTTTATAGACTCCGACGAGAACCTTGTCCTCACGACCGTCCTGATCGAAGTCTCCTGCACTTTCGAACGTGGCGCCGTGGTCCTGAAGAGTAGACCCGCGCTCCGACGCCGCTGCAGGCAGCGGCGCGTCTCGAAGCAGAGACGCTGCTGTCCAGCTTGGATCAATTTGCCGAATCGGAATTCCCTCCATGGTGGCGTCACGTGGCTGGAATCTTACCGTTAACCACCACGCTTCGTTAGATTGGCCAACAGCACGACCGGCAATTGCGAAAGCGATGAAGATCGCGACCGTGATTTTACACATCATTTGTTGTGATTTGTCTGCCCAACTAGAATTAGACGGCGTTTAGCAAATCTCTTTCTTGCCGCACGGAGGTAGTTTTGACTCAAAATACTACAAGATGGCAAGCTTCCTTTCGAGCACGAAGGACGAACGATCTGGATTGCTGATGCGCATCGCGGCGACGGAAAGCGTTTCGTTGTGCGCGCAGACGAAAAGCTGACTGCGTTCGTATTTGTGGAACCGTTACGCGCGGCAAAAACTGACCGGCAGTTTGGTGTCGCTGAGTTGGGCAGGAAATTGCTTGTCGAAACCGCCTCGCTATCACAAAATCAGTAGGGATGAACAAGTTCGCACGTTCAGACAATGCCGGGCGGACTGTTGTCGCGGCATTACTTTCCGCGGTTTTTGTGTGCGTGCTCGCGCTGAGCGTTTCTCCGCAATTCCATCAGCGCGTTCACGGAGATGCCAACCGTGCAGAGCACATTTGCGCGGTCACGCTAATCGCATCAGGCAGCTACGAACATGCTGCTCACCCGCCGCTCATCGGTTCGCCTGCTCCGGCTGTCCTGTTTTCAAGAATTCTGGCGTTTGCTCCGCCGTGGGTCGAATCGCCGTTTCTTAACGCGAGCGTTTTCGAACACGCGCCTCCGGCGCACTCCTGAACTGTCGATAATCCCGCTTTTGCGCGGGCCGCGGCGCTTAGTGCGTTCCTCACGCCGCTGAATCGATGTGCGCAGAACGCAAAATAATTGGGCGATTTCGCCCGAGTTTTTGAATCAGGAGTCCATGAATGAAAAAAACCATATTTGTCGTGCTGGTCGTGCTTTCAGCAACGATTCAGTCCGCCCAAGTGGCTACCCCCGGCGCCAGTTCATCGCCAGCACCGACAGTTTCAAATGCAACCCCAGCTACAGCAGCGGATGTCGAAGCGCTACGCGAGCAAGTGCAATCCCTCACCGAGACGGTGAAGGCTTTGCAACAGCAACTGAAAGATCAGCAGGCCGCCTTGGAAAAGGCGAAACTCACGGGCGAGTCTGGCCTCCCAGAAAATCCCGAGCCTTCTCCCATTGCCGGCGCGGAAAATTCACCTGTGCCCACCGCCAGCGGACCATCACGTTTTCCAACTGAGGACACTTCGGTCGTTTCATCACCACCTGGAGCTGCCCCATCACCCGGGCCGGGCGTAGCGGGTACACCTCCGTCAGAAGCTTTCCCCACTTCTGACACCTCGGTTGTGACATCGGCACCGGAAACGATCTCAAGCACGGGTGCTGGGGCATCGTTAACGCAGCCGATCACGATCGGTGGGGGCAGAAATTATATGAACATTTCGCTCGATGGTTTGTTCGCGCTTGCCTACTCCAGCGCCGCTGATCTTCATAACATCGAGGTCGGCGACCACGATCCGCAGCAGCGCGGTTTCAACGCGCGCAATGTCGAGCTCGCGTTCGACGGGGCGGTGGACCCGTACTTCGAAGGGTTCGCGAATATCGTTTTCAAGTTGGATAACGACAACGAAACCGAAGTCGAAGTTGAAGAAGCGTTCATGCAAACAACGAGTCTGCCGTTCAACCTGCAATTGAAAGGCGGACAATTTTTCGCTGCGTTCGGCCGGCTTAATCCCATGCACCCGCACGTTTGGGAATTCGTGGACGCGCCACTCGTCAACGGCCTATTTTTGGGGCCCGACGGGTTGCGCGGCGTTGGCGCCCAAGGTTCCTGGACATTGCCTCTACCGTGGTATTCGCAATTGATCTTTGCGTCGCAAAACGGACGCGGCAGCACAGGATTTTCGTTTCGGAATCCTGGTGAGAATGGAATGTTTTTCGACCGCATAACGACCGATCGTGAGGCGCGCGGCTTACAGGATTTCGTCTGGATTCCGCGCTTCGAAAATTCTTTCAACTTGAGCGACACCCAAACTGTATTGGCGGGCGTTTCAGGAGCGTTTGGCTCCAACGAGACGGGTGCGACCTCGCGAACTCAGATTTACGGCGCGGACCTTCTTTACAAGTGGAAAAGCTCCCATGCCGAAGGCGGTTTTCCCTTTGTGAAATGGCAGACGGAATTTATGTATCGGCGTTTCCAGGCGGGCCATGGCGCGAATGATTCTTTTCCTGTCGCGGAAACGTTTCACGACTGGGGACTGTATTCGCAGGTACTTTGGGGATTTAAAAAAGGCTGGGTCGCTGGGATTCGTGGCGATTATGTGCACATGCAGGATTCCATGTTTACCGACGACTTGGATCGGCAATCACGTTGGCGTCTCAGCGCGAATATCACGTGGTATCCGACTGAGTTTTCGAAAATCCGCTTGCAGTACAACCAAGATTTCCTGGAGGAAAACTTTTTCCTCTCTGCACGGGAAGTCGAGTCGGTCTTTCTGCAGTGGGAATTCATTCTCGGCTCTCACGGTGCTCACAAATTCTAAATTCATGAAGAAGATTTCATTTATCTTGTGCGCAATTGTCGCCTGCGCTTGTTCAGCGCAGGCGAAACTCAATGTCGTCGCGACGCTGCCCGACTTCGCATCGCTCGGCCGCGAAATCGGCGGCGATAAAGTCAACGTAACCGTTCTGGCGAAACCCACGGAGGATCCGCACTTCGTCGATGCACGTCCAAGCTTTGTCGTATCGCTGCGCAATGCTGATGTGTTGATCGACGGCGGAGCGGAGCTCGAGATTGGCTGGTTGCCCCCGCTTCTGCAAAACGCTCGCAACCCCAAGATTGAAATTGGGAAGCCGGGACGGGTGCAAGCGTCGCAAGGAATTCGTCTGATGAACGTGCCCGCAAACGTCACACGTGCCGCTGGCGATGTACATGCGCTCGGCAATCCGCATTTCGTAGTCGATCCGATTATCGCGAAGGCGGTTGCTCAACACATCGCGCAATCGTTTTCCACTCTCGATCCGGCGAACGCCGCTTTTTATGAAGCGAACTACAAAAAATTCGAGGCCACGATCAATGCGAAGTTACAGGAATGGGGCGCGGCGATGTTGCCTTTCCACGGCCAGCATGTTGTGGCGTATCACGACTCGTGGCCGTACTTCGCGCACCGTTTCGGCCTCAACATTGATCTCTTTCTCGAACCAAAGCCCGGCATTCCGCCGTCGCCTTCGCATCTCGCCGAAGTGATCGCGCAGATGAAAGCGCAGCACATCAAAGCGATGATTGTCGAACCATTTCACGACCGACGGATCGCTGAGAAAGTGGCGAGTGCGACAGGCGCGAAGGTGGTGGGCTTTTCACAATTCCCGGGTGGCCTGCCCGGCACGGACAGCTACGTCAAGTTGATCGACACACTCGTTGCACAGGTGGCGGCGGCGTTGAAATAGCCATGTGGGAAGTAATGTTTTGGCCGATCGTGGCCTGCGTTCTTTTGCCGTGGTTGCTCGTCTATCTCGGCCTGCACGTCGTTCAGCGCGGGATTATTTTCATCGATATCGCCATGGCGCAGATGGCTGCGCTCGGAATTTGTCTCGCCGTTCTGTTACATATAGAACTCGAAAGCTGGACAACTTTTGGGATCGCGCTTGGTTTCACCCTGAGCGGTGCTGCGATTTTTTCCGTCACTGGCAAGCGAACGAGCCAAATTCCGCAGGAAGCTGTCATCGGAATTTCATACGTGGTTGCCGCGGCCGCGGCGGTGCTGTTGCTCAGCCGGGCGGCGGAAGGCGACGAAGAAATTAAGAATATGTTGGTGGGAAATATTTTGCTGGTCACCCCGCGAGAAGTTTGGGAACGTTTCGCGCTGTTCGCCGCGGTCGGCATTTTCCATTTCGCTTTCCGCCGAAATTTCCTCCTTGTCTCATTCGATCGCGACGGCGCCTATCAGAAAGGACTTCGCGTGCGCTGGTGGGATTTTTTCTTCTACGCGGTTTTTGGCTTGGTCGTAACGAGCTTCGTCCGGATCGCAGGCGTGCTGCTCGTCTTCAGTTATTTGATCGTCCCGGCAGTGTGCGGGATCAATCTAGCCCGGCGAACTGCGACCCGTTTGCTCATTGGCTGGTTCATCGCGCTTCTTGGCGGCATTGCAGGATTGCTTCTGTCCTACTGGTTGGACTTGCCCTCCGGCGCAGCGATCGTCTGCACGTTCGGCGCGTTACTGATCCTCATTTCAGTCTTAGCATTGTGGCGGCATCGTCGACTTACTTCTTTGCCGATGCGCGGAGCATCGTAACAGTTTGCGCGCAGCACAATTCGGTCGCTGACGTGGTTTCTGCGGCGTCGTCGCGCATTATCTTAGCAACCTCGCACACGGACGCTCTTGTTTGTTCTGACG
>DATFXC010000251.1:0-20165 GCA_035258625.1 Candidatus Udaeobacter sp.
TCGCGCTAATCGCAGCGGACGATCTCGCCGATGCAGCGCAAAAGGCGGTGAAGGCCGCGAGGGAATGATGAAGGTCAAGGAAATTGGATTCGCCGCTGTGCCCGTGAATGACATTGCGGGCGCGCCAATTCTATGAAGGCATTCTCGGGTTAAAGAAATTACGCGACGCCATGGAAGGAAAATGGATCGAATACGACCTCGGAGGCGGAACGCTCGCGCTCGGTCCATCGGATGATCACTGGAAGCCTTCATCGACTGGTACCGGTTACGCATTAGAGGTGGAAGATTTCGATCAGGCGATCGCCGAATTTCGTCACGCCGGAGTTAAATTTGTTGAGGGACCAGCGGAAACAGCGGTGTGCCATACCGCAATCATTCAGGATCCCGATGGCAACCGCCTCGGAATTCACAAACTCAAAGCGAACTAACGATCATGAAAGCAACGAACATCGCGTTTACAGGCATTCCGGTGACCGACATGAAGCGGGCGCGCGATTTTTACGAAGGTGTGCTGGGGCTGAAACCGTCCGAAGATTTTAGCAAAGGCGTTTGGATTGAGTACGAGATCGGGCTGGGCACGATCGCGATCGGCAGCGTCGGCGATCAATGGAAGCCGTCACCGGATGGGACGAGCATCGCGATCGAAGTGGAAGATTTCGACGCAGCGATCAAGAGTTTGAGAGAAAAGAAGGCCCGCATTCTCGACGACAAGGTCGAAAGTCCAGTTTGCAGAATGGCGATCGTGCAGGATCCCGATGGAAATAAAATCATTATTCACAAGTTGAAACCAAAATGATCAAGCAAGTCGCATTCGCAGTCGCCTTCGCGACGATTGCGTTGGCTAACGAGTTGCCGCGCAAAGCGAAAGCGCCGCGCGAGAGTTATTCGAGCATTGACGTTATCTACGACTCGGTGACAATGCCCGACGGAAAACGCTTGCGCAGCATCATCAGCAAGCCGCGTGACGCGAAAGAAAAATTGCCGGTCATTTTTCTCGCCGGCTGGCTGAGTTGCGACTCGGTCGAAGCCCCGGCCGACTCGAAAGATACAATCGGGTTGATTTTGCGCGGGCTCGCGCAAACGCCAGGGTTTTGCCTGTTCAAGCTCGATAAGCCGGGCTGCGGAGACAGCGAAGGCGATTGTTCGCAAACCGATTTCGACACGGAGCTCGCTGGGTACCGCGCCGCGTTCCGCGCGCTGAAAAATTACGACTTCATCGATTCCGACCGCGTGTACATTTTTGGCAGCAGCAACGGCGGCGGATTCGCGCCGCTGGTTCCCGAAACGGACGCCGAACAGGCTCAGGTGCGGGGCTACATCACTCTCGGTGGATGGGTCAAAGCATGGTTTGAGTACATGCTCGATATCGAACGGCGGCGTTTTGTTCTGATGAAAAAATCGCCGGGGGAAGTGACCAATCGAATAAAAGGCGCGACCACACTGTATTACGAATGGCTAATCAACAACCGCAGCGTTCCTGACATACTCAAAGAAAAGCAGGAACTTGCAGAACTCTGGCCAGAGGGGAAAGATCAGACGCATCTTTACGGGCGACCGTTGAAGTTTTATCAGGACTTGCAGAAATTGAACCTCGCAGCTGCCTGGTCCCGCGTGAAAGTTCCCGCGTTAATCTTGCACGGACAGTTCGATTGGATCATGAGCCGGGAAGATTCCGAGCAAATCGCGCAATACGTCGACGAAAACGTTCCCGGCACGGCGCGTTTTGTCGAACTGCCTGAGACAGGACACGGTGGGCAGCATTATTTGAGTATGGCTGATGCCTTCGCGGGGAAGCAGGCACCATTCGATCCGAAGATTATTCAAATGATGACAGATTGGTTGGAACAACACCAAAAGAAACCCGCAGGATGAAAATCAAGGAAATCGGTTTTGTTGCGATTCCGATAAGTGACATCCCGCGAGCGCGAAAGTTTTATGAGGGTGTTCTTGGTCTGCACGTCTCGGACGAAATGATGGGCGGAAGATGGATCGAGTACACAGTCGGTGATAATACGCTCGCGATTGCGAACGTCGGTGAGGAATGGAAGCCGTCAGCCCAAGGGACAGGTGCCGCGCTGGAGGTGGAAGAGTTCGACGAAGCAATTAACGAGCTTAGAAGTCAAGGTGTTCCATTCGCTGCTGAGCCCTTCGAAACGCCGTGTTGTCACATGGCGGTCATACAAGATCCCGATGGAAACAAGCTTATAATTCACAAGCTCAAACCCGAAAACGAGAAAGGAGTCTGCAAATGATCACAAACGAAGTGGCCTTCGTTGCAATTGCGGTTTCTGATAAGGAACGTGCGCGAAAGTTTTATCAGGAGACGCTGGAGCTAACGCCGATGCGCACACAGATGGATGGCGCTTGGGTCGAGTACGATCTTGGCCCGACCACAATCGGAGTCGGTTGTCATCCGGCATGGAAACCTTCGCGCGATGGAACAACAGTCGCGTTTGAAGTCGACGACATCGATGCTGCCATAGCAAGGCTCAAAGACCGCGGTGTCAGTTTCGACATCGAGAAATCTGAGACGCCCGTTTGTTGGATGGCGCAATTTCGCGACCCTGACGGAAACAAACTCGTCGTGCACAAGCGAAAGTCTTCCTGAAGAATCGCGGCAAATGATCAAAGAGATTGCGTTCACTGGTTCGTCAGTGACAGATATGAAGCGCGCCCGCGCATTTTACGAAGATGCTCTTGGTCTCAAGCCAAGCGAAGAAATGGCAGGAGGAAAATGGATAGAATACGAAGTAGGCGGCGGAGTCTTCGCAATTACAAACATTGATCCGAAATGGACGCCGAGTAATCAGGGCACAGCTATTGCCTTCGAGGTGGACGACATGGATGCGACGATTGACAAATTGAAGAAGAGCGGAGCGGAGTTTTTCTTGGACAAAAGCGAGACACCAGTCTGCTGGACCGCGATTGTTTACGATCCTGACAGGAACAAGGTCGTGATCCACAAGCGCAAGGCTGGTTAGTCATGTCCGTCCTTGTTGATAAGAACACGCGACTCGTGGTACAGGGCATCACGGGCAGCGCGGGTGCGTTTCACACCCGGCAGTGCATGGACTACGGCACTAACGTGGTTGCCGGCGTCACACCGGGGAAAGGCGGCCAAATGTTCGATGGCAAAGTGCCGGTATTTGATACTGTTTGGGAAGCGCGACAAAAAACCGGATGTAACGCGTCAATGGTTTTCGTCCCCGCGACTGCGGCCGCGGATTCGATTCTGGAAGCAGTCGATGTCGGAGTGGAACTGGTGGTTTGCATCACCGAGGGAATTCCGGTGATGGACATGATGCGGGTGAAGGCGTTGATGCGCGGCAAGAAATCGCGACTGATTGGTCCGAATTGCCCCGGCATCATCACGCCTGGCCAATGCAAGATTGGAATTATGCCAGGATACATTCACAAACCCGGCAACGTTGGAGTGATCTCGCGCTCTGGCACGCTTACGTACGAGGCGGTATGGCAGTTAACATCCCGCGGCTACGGACAATCAACATGCATCGGGATCGGCGGCGATCCTATTCATGGTCTCTCGCATCTCGACTGCATAAAATTGTTCAACGCCGATGCTGGGACGGATGCGATGATTTTGATCGGCGAAATCGGTGGATCCGCCGAAGAAGAAGCCGCGGAGTGGATCAAAACGAACTGCAAGAAACCAGTGGCAGCATTTATCGCTGGAAAAACGGCTCCGCCAGGTCGCCGAATGGGTCACGCAGGCGCGATCATTTCCGGCGGCGAAGGAACTGCGGCAGGCAAAATCGAAGCGCTTAAAGCAGCGGGAATCGCAATCGCTGAGACCCCGGCTGCAATCGCTGATACGCTTATCGCCAAAATGAAGGGTTCAGGGTAATCGGCAACCGTCTTCTGCTGCGATTATGGCAAACGTAAAGCCAAGGCGGATTCTTCTCATCGGTGTCGGACGCTGGGGCGTCAATCACTTGCGCATCAAGACGTTCGAAAATCGTCACGTCGCGGAGAACGGCGAGATCCGGGCGCTGGAAGGGACAATGCATCAACTGGAATTCTCACCTGAAGAGCCGCTCCGAGCCGAGCTAGCGGCGTTTGTTGATTCAATCGAAAAACGAACGCCGTCTCCGGTTGATGGATGGGCGGGGTTCGATGCTGTTCGGCTGGTGGAAGCGGCGCTTGACTCGGCTAGAACAGGAGCATGGATCGACATTTCAAATGAATCGCAATCATTATGAGCGCTTGGTGACTGGGTGCGGCTGTAGAGGAAGCTGACAGGTTCCCTATGAAACTAAGATGAAAAAAATTCCGCTGTCCCGCGTTTTCATAAACGACGAAGTCCGTGAAGCTGCGCTGCGGGCACTCAACTCGGGGTGGTACATTCTGGCAAACGAATGTGAGGCGTTCGAGGCGGAACTGGCGGATTACATTGGCACGAAACACGCCGTGCTTTGTTCGTCGTGGACGGCTGGCGGATTCCTGCTTCACAGGGCGATGGGCTTGAAATCCGGTGACGAGATTCTGGTGCCGTCGCATACGGCGTTTCCCACCATCGAACCAATGATTCATTTCGGTGCGAAACCGGTCTTCATCGACATTGACGAAACGTACTGCGTCGATGCAGACCTGCTGGAGGCATCCATCACGCCGCGCACAGTGGGTGTTTTGCCGGTCCATATTTACGGACATCCGGCAAATCTCGATCGCGTTTTGGAAATCGCGTACAAGCACAGCCTCTGGGTGATTGAAGATTGCGCTCAGGCGCACGGCGCCCGATTCAACGGTAAGCGGGTCGGCTCACTGGGCGTCGCGGGCGTGTTCTCGTTTTTTCCATCCAAAAACCTCACCGTCATGGGAGATGGCGGCTGCATCACGACGAACGACACGGCGCTGGCGGAAGATCTCCGAATGTTACGCAACCACGGGCGGAAATCGAAATACATTCACGAGATGGTGGGCTACAATCTGCGTTTCAACGACATTCAGGCCGCGATTGGGCGCGTCGAACTGCGCAACCTCGATAACTTAAATGAGCATCGGCGTCGCGTCGCTGCACGTTATACTGAGCGTCT
The DNA here is from genome assembly GCA_035258625.1 of Candidatus Udaeobacter sp. Classification (GTDB taxonomy): domain Bacteria; phylum Verrucomicrobiota; class Verrucomicrobiia; order Chthoniobacterales; family UBA10450; genus Udaeobacter. Next base: position 5,055 of record DATFXC010000251.1, read on the forward strand.
TGGCGGTTTCATAAAAACGCCTCTTGAGAAAGAATGGGCGCATGCCGTCTATCACATGTACGTCATCCGGACCGAACGCCGCGATGAGTTAGCGAAACACCTGCAAAGCAAAGGAATCGGCAGCGGCATTCATTATCCCGTGGCGAATCATCAGCAGCCGGCGATCACGAAGTTGTATTCCGATGTTCCGAGACTGCCGAAGACCGAGGCGATTGTGAGAGAGATTCTGTCACTGCCGATTTACGGCGAATTATTGATAGAGGATGTCGATTACGTTTGTGACGCGGTATTGGAATTTTTTGGGAGATAATTTTCCGACTGCGGCGATATATCGCCGGTTTGAGAGCGCAGACTTGTCTGCGCACTCCAAAATACGATGAGCCCACCGCTAGACCTGAGTCTTGTCATTCCGTGTCACAACGAGGAGAAAAATCTGCAGCCATTGGTATCAGCAATTCATTCGGCGCTGGACTCGTTCGGGATCGAATACGAAATCATGATTACGTTCGATGCCAGCACGGACGATTCGCGGAGGGTTTTGAAAGAGCTTGCCGGGAGGGATCCGCACCTGCGCATTCAGCGTTGGAATTTAATTGCGGCGAATCAGCTGCGAGCTGGGCGGGAATGCAAGCGTCGCAGGGCCAATACACCGCCACGCTTGACGCCGATCTGCTAAACGACCCGAAGGATTTGCCGGCGATGCTCGAGGCACTCAAAAATGCGGACTGTGTTTGCGGAACGCGCGCTGCCACCCGCAGCAAAGGCGATAATTGGGTTCGTATTGTTTCGTCGCGCATTGCGAATTGGGTGCGAAACAAGCTGGCCGGCGAAGAGATCAGCGACGCCGGATGCACCTATCGCGTGTTCAAGCGCGAATGCATCGCGCGCGTGAAATTTTTTAACGGCGCGCACCGCTTCCTTCCAATGCTAATCAAGATGAAAGGTTTTCGCGTAGTCGAAGTCCCCGTGTCGACGAATCCGCGCCTCTCGGGCGCCAGTCATTACGGTGTGTGGAATCGTTTGTTCAAATCGTTCCGCGACCTGTTTGGGGTTCGCTGGATGAAGTCGAGACGGCTTCGGTACCAAATCGCCGAATCAGTTCATTGCCAGTAACAGGGCAGGGGAAGCCGGCTGCTCCACTTTAACCAACGCGCGCCCGAGCAGGCTTTTTCAGGTGGCGGAAAAGAGCCCGTCGCCCTACCCTCTGCGTTCGAAGGCAGAGGCGAACCCTGACACACAACAAATTATCTATGAACACAATCGCACTTATCGCAATCACCTGGATCGGCAAGGAATACCGATTCTTTGGACTGGATTGGAGCTACCTGGTCATCCTGGGCGTAATCGGTAACGCCACATTTTCGATGCGTTTCCTCGTGCAGTGGATTGCCTCGGAGCGGCAGGGCGAAAGCGTGATTCCGGTCTCATTTTGGTTTTGGAGCATCGCCGGCAGCGTGATCATGTGCCTCTACTTCATTTTCAAACGCGATCCCGTGGGCATCCTCGCCTATCTTCCCAACTCACTGATTTACATTCGTAATCTGATGCTGATTCGGAGGGGCAAGTCTGCTCCCACCGCTGCCGCGCCTTCGCAACATCCGCGCGAAACCGGCTAGCGGGAATTCGCCGCTTTCCAGTCCATCGCCATTCGGATCCGGGCGCGGCCGCTGGGATGGTCGTAAAAGATGAATTCCTCGAGCGGCACCGGGTTGAGTTTGCGATAGGCGCCGAGTTTCAGCGCTACTTCTGCCATTCCATCAGCCTCACGCGAAGTGTTAATTCCGAAGGCGTCCGCTTCGCGCTCGGTGACCCGCACCACCGTGTTGAGAAGCGGCGTGGCGAGAAAAATCAAAGTGCTACAAATTAATGCCAGGAGCGGAAGCCCGGCAGGATCTGCAATGTCGCGCACCGCCCATTTGTCGCCCCAGCGCCTCACGGCAGTGTCAAACAGAACTCGGGTAAGCGCGAATCCGATGAGGATAAAAATTCCCAGATAGGTCAGCAGCTTTGCGCCGTGGTTCAGAACGTAGTGGCCCATTTCGTGTGCCATCACCATTCGTATTTCGGGGAGCGTGCATTGCTTGAGCAGATTGTCGTTAAGCGCGATCCGGGTTGTGCCGAGAAAACCTGAGACGTTGGCGCTTACCCGGGTCGTCTGACGCGAGGCATCCACCTCGGACACTTGTTTTACGGGAATTTGATTCGCTCGCGCCATCGCGAGAATCGCTTCACTGATTTCGGGCTTGGTCAGCGGTTTGTACGTGTTGAAGAGCGGTTCGATGAATACAGGCGCGATGAAAACTAAAACAAACGAGAAAACCACAGCCACGATAGTGCCCCAGATCCACCATGTTCTCGGCGCTCGCCGGAACACTGCATAGAGCACAATGAAGAAGATCGTGCCGCCGATAATCGTGATGCCAAGACCAATCAGCTGCTCGCGAAACCAAGCGGGGAAAGTCTGAGTGGCGAGGCCGTATTGATGCTCGCGAAAGAGGTGTTCATAGACGTTGAGCGGAAAACTGAGGACATAAACGAGCAACAAATACGGAACGCTGTAACAGGCGACTTGCAGCGCCTTGACGCTCGTTAGTCGTTCCGAAAGATCACGTAGCCGCGCTGAAATTCGGGACGACAGCAGCAAAATCGAGATCCCAACGGCCAGAAGATAATTCCATAGAATCAGCCAGTAACCGCCCTCGAAATAAGCATTTGATTTTTCGCGCTTTTCTTTTGGGACACTGTCCAGCCAGGCCTGTGTCGCTGCAGCGGAATCAAGCGGCGTCGCCTGTTGCCCGGCGGGAGAGTTGGCGCTGCGGCTCGTGGCACTGGCCGTGGCATCGAGTGACGTGGCCGTGTCAGAAACTGCGTGAACCGGAGTTTGCGCCGGAGTTTCCTCAGGAAACATAGGCATTGACGCGGCCATGAACCCAATGACGATCGCAATTAACAGCAAAATTTTGTTCATACGCACAACATCGATACCGCCCCGTGTTTTCAAAGAAAGCAGCGTTACGATGCGACGCAATTCGCACTCAAAAACCAGACCGCTCGTCCTCTCTAAAGCTTGACAGCTACCGCCTCATTAGGCTGGACTAGCCGCCTCGACCGATGATAACTAGACAACGTGAAAGCATTCGTGTCGCCGTCGCTGATTGCAGCGCTCGCGCTGGGCGTCACCATCGTCGGCAGCTTAAATGCCCAAACGCCCTCAGGAGACACAGCGCGTTACGGCCCGTACCCCACGAACTATAAGCAAATCGTCATGCAGTGGCTCAACAAACAATTGATCGATCCGGACAGCGCGCGCATTGAGTGGAACGGGGAACCAAAACCATCCGATGTGGGCAAGGGCGGCGAAGCTGTTTCCGGTTATCTCGTTAATTTCACGGTGAACGCGCGAAATCGTTTCGGTGCTTACACAGGGAAGCAAAAACATTCCGTGCTCATCCGTAATGGCGAAATAATCAAGAGCATGGGGTTCGCTTATTAAACGAAGATGAAACAATTCAAATTAAGCTCTAAACGGAAATCATCCGGACAGGTTGTGGTTCTGGTCATCATTGTGCTGGCGTTGCTTGGTGGCGCGTGGTGGTGGCTTTATTCGAACAAAGAGAATGCGGCCAAGGAGGGAACAGAGTTTGCCAAGGAGGCGTTCCAGAAAATTGCTGTCCAGCATGACATTAATTTTTTTAATTCGCGGCTCAGTCCACAGGCGCGCATGAATTTTCCGGCTTCGGCGCAACAGGAGTTCATGAACGAGATTTTGAGGCTCGGAGCCCCGGTTCGCCCGGTCGATGTTCAGGGCAAGATTGAATTTCAATCGCAATTCTTTGAACCACACGGGTCTTTCCATGCGCGGATATATTATCCAGCGAGATACGCCGAAATGGACCTCACCATCTCTCACCCGGTCGGCCGTTGGCAGATTGACGAGATCGCATTCATCCCGCAGAGGGAGCAGCCTGCACCTGCTCCTGCAGCTCCCCCTCCGCCGCCAGCTGCGCCTGCACCGCAAAGTCCACCCGAATCTACAGCTGCACCTGGAGCTCCACCTGCATCTACACCTGCACCCGGAGCTGGAGGCTAAAGAAATCAGCCATGCGCTTCCCACAGGGAAGCGGCTACAGGAGCGGCTACACCAACAAACGGTCGAGCGAATCCAGACAAATCTGCGACCACGTCTCCATGGTTTCGCGGCGCGCGAACAACTCGTCCTTCGCGAGAAATGTCAGGCCGGTGATCATCGCTTCGCGTTTCTCCACCTTCGGCTTCGCCAGTTTGAAAACGTGAACAATGCCAAGATGCACGCGTCCCACTTCGGTTGTGTCGTCGTTTAGAAGCGCAACGATTCGATCTTCGAATGGGGTATCGATCTTAACTTCTTCGTTGACTTCCCGCTCCACGCCCGCGCGATACGCCTGCTCATCCATGGCAAAAAGCGATTCGTCGGTCTCGTTCATGTGACCACCGATGCCGATTGAGCCCCTGGCAACGAGACGCTGTTCGCCCGCTTTCTTTCCGCGGACGTAATAAGCCACTTTGTTCTGAAAGGCGATCAGCGCGTAAGGAATGATCTGTTTATACGCAGGGTTGATCTCAGCTTCCGGACGCGGAAGAAAGAAATTGTTTCCACGCGAGAGGAACGCATCGAGATATTTTTGAGGCTCGAAGTTGAGGCCGTGAAAAGCCCCAAGTTCGTCGAACCAGCTGCGCCGGATGACGAGCACGTTTTCCTCAGTCACCTTCATCGTCATTGTCATTCTGAGCGAAGCGAAGAATCTCTGATCATTTGTCTGTCCCGCGCCCCAGCACTGTTCAGAGATGTTTGAAAGCCTGGCCTCATGCTTCGCATTTCGTCGCAGCGACTTCGCTCAGCATGACACGGCATGCTAAAACGAGTACGTGAAACCCAATTGCGGGCCGAACAGATTGAGGCTGGGATTAGGATCGGTTTGTCCGGCGTTGGACAGATGCTGATACAGCGCACCGACTTCCAGTTTCCAGTGATCATTTATCATGTAGGAAATACCCGCTGCCGATAAAATGTTGAACGTGAAATCCTGGCCCTGACCGCCGGGAATATTCGCGTGGCTGTCGATCCATCCGGCGCCGACTCCACCGGAAATGTACGGAACCAGTCTGCTATTCCGTGGAACAAAATTGTAGCGAAAGCCAAGATTGAATCCGAAATAATAGTTTTCGATGCCGCGAAAAATCGGCTCCGCCATTGCGCTCACGTAAAACTGATGGTAACCGCGCAGCCAGGTGTCGCGATCAACGACCGCCCAACGGATCCGCGCGGTCAGAAACTCCGCTCCGATTTCGTAGCCCGCAGGAGCGTTAATCGCGCCTAACAAATACCCGGACTCAATGGCGAATTCGAAACGCTGTGGGTTGAACTGTGCGTCCGCCGCTTCGACTCGGGATTCAGTGGTGCCGCCGAACAGCCGGAAGCAGCTGCTGAGAAACAACAAGACAGCGCAGGCGAAAGTGTGTTTCATTCGCGCGCTACGATAGGAGCGCTTAATGGGATTGCAATTCTCCTGTAAGCGGGCTCTCTGAGCGCCGAAGTGGAACTAGGGAATCGCCAAGACGTATCGGCGGTCAGAGACAGCCGCTACAAAATTCAGAAAGATCAGGCGGTAACGGACTCGTCCATTCGTGCTCGCCTTCGATCGCCAGTTTCGCCGAATGAAGCGCATGACGCGGCAGAAGGAGTTTCTGCTCAAGCTCGGGAGTCCACCCGGTCTCGATAAAACGGAGGTAAAGCTGTTCATCAGGGCCGTAAATTTTATCGCCGACGATCGGATGACCGAGTGAGCTCAGATGCACTCGAATTTGATGCGTGCGTCCCGTGCGTGGAATCGCGCGGATCATGCTGAATCGATCGCCGGAAGACGTCAATCTCTCGAACCTGCGTTCAACAAAAAATTCCGTCCGTGCGGGTGCACCTGCAGGGTGAATTATTTGCTTCAGCCAAATCGTAGAACGCTGATGCCGACCCTGGCGATGCAAACGAGCGTCAACGATTTTGGTTTCCCATTCCGGCCAGCCCCAAACGATCGCAAGATACTCTTTGCGTAATTGGTGTCGCTGCATCAAGCGCCCGAAATGGCGCGCCTCTGCGGCAGTTTTTGCAACCAGCACGAGCCCGCTGGTCTCGCGGTCGAGCCTGTTCACGATCGAAACCTGTCCGCCACTAGCGATCTCGAATGCGAACAGTTCGCGCAATTGTTTCCACAGCGAAGGTGTGCGGTTTGGCTTTGTGGGGTGAATGAGAAGGAACGGCGGTTTGTCGACGACCACGTAATCGTCGGCTTCATCGACGATTTCAAAATGGAGTAGTGGAGCAATGGAGTAGGGAATATGCGCGATTTCAAAGACCATTATGCATCACTCCAATACTCCAAGACCCACCGGTGCTTGACGTTTTGCCACAAAACTGCTTTAACCTAAAACGCCTCAGCCTTAACCAGGAGCGACTATTGGACACAAAAGACCTCAAAGAAGTCAAGGCGATCATCGACTTGATGAAGAAACACGATCTCTCGGTCTTCGAGATCGAAAAGGAGGGGTTCCGTCTCAAGCTGCAGAGAGGCGCTTCTGCTCCGCAAACGATTGCTGCACCGGCCGCGACTGCCGCCGCGCCCAACACTGCCGCGACTGGAGCCGAACCTCCGGTTGCCGCGCCGAAACCGATCGAGAGCGTACCGCTGAAAGAAATCGTGTCGCCGATGGTCGGCACGTTTTATCGCGCCGCCTCGCCCGAGGCGCCCCCTTTTGTTGAAGTGGGCAAACCCGTAACCGAAGACACCGTCGTTTGTATTATCGAAGCAATGAAAGTGATGAACGAAATCAAGGCCGAAACCGGCGGCGTCATCGCCGAAGTGCTAGCTGAAAACGGTAAGCCTGTTCAATTTGGCCAGGTACTGTTTCGTGTTCGTTAAGACCAACACGGTAGGGCGCGCCCTCGCCGCGGCGAGGGCGCGCCGAATCGCGTGTCCCACATGTTTGAGAAAGTACTGATTGCCAACCGGGGTGAAATCGCGCTGCGGGTGATTCGCGCCTGTAAAGAACTCGGCATTCGCACGCTTGCGGTTTATTCGGAAGCAGACGTCGATTCTCTGCACGTCCAACTCGCTGACGAAGCGATCTGCATTGGCGCGGCACCCAGCTTGGAAAGTTATTTGAGAATCGATCGGATCATGAGCGCAGCTGAGATCGGCGACGTCGACGCGATTCATCCCGGATACGGGTTCCTCGCCGAGAACCCGCATTTCGTAGAAGTCTGCGAAAGCTGCAATATCAAGTTCATCGGCCCGTCCTCCCGTGCGATGCAAGCGATGGGCGACAAGAACGCTGCTCGTGCGGCTGCTCGCAAAGCCGGTGTGCCGGTAACGCCGGGCAGCGATGGAATTGTGGAGACAGAGGATGAGGCGATGAAGATCGCAAAGAAGCTTGGCTATCCGGTGATGATCAAAGCGGCCGGCGGCGGGGGCGGCCGCGGGATGCGCGCTGCGCATAATGAGCCAAGCTTTCAATCTGCCTTCCACAGCGCGCGTCATGAGGCGCAGAAGGCATTTGGAAACGATCAGGTGTATCTGGAAAAGCTCATCCTCAATCCGCGCCACATCGAATTTCAAATCATGGCTGATAGCCATGGCCACATCGTGCATCTTGGCGAACGCGATTGCTCCATTCAACGGCGTAACCAGAAGGTGATTGAAGAATGTCCATCGCCGCTGATGACGCCGAGCCTTCGCAAGAAAATGGGAAATGCTGCCGTGAAATTGGTCAAGTCGGTCGGCTACCAAAACGCAGGCACAATCGAATTCTTGGTCGATCAGGATAGGAATTTTTATTTCATGGAAATGAACACTCGCATCCAGGTGGAGCACACGGTTACCGAGGAAGTCTTTGGATGTGACCTCGTGAAGGAGCAGATCCGCATCGCAGCCGGGCAGCCTCTGTCGCCGCATGTCGCGCGCGCAGAGCCGCGGTTGCACGCCATCCAATGCCGCATCAATGCAGAAGACCCGGCCAACAATTTTCAGCCGACGCCCGGCCGGATCGAGTTTTATTACGCACCAGGCGGTCGCGGCGTTCGGGTCGACTCGCACGTTTATACCGGCTACACCGTGCCGCCGTACTATGATTCGCTGATTGCGAAAATTATTACCGTGGGCTCCACGCGGACTAACGCGATTGATCGAATGCGCCGCGCATTGGACGAGTACTACATCACCGGCATTAAAACCACCGTGCCGTTTCATGCCGCCATGATGCGGAACGGCGATTTTCGGGATGGAAACTACGATACTGGTCTGATCGACCGCCTCATTTCCGCGGGCAAACTCACTCTGAGTTCACGGCCGCTTCGTTTGCATGAGTAAAGTGCAATGCGACCGCCGGGATGCTGTAGTGTTCGCTGTCCACAGCGGACTTAAGCAGTCCCGACCCCAATGCGCTGAGGACAGCGCACGTTACAGCGCATGACATCACTAGAAGAATGCCGTCTGTACGGGATTATTGACCTCGGCTACGTCGAAAGATCCGATGGCGCTGGCATTGTCCAACAAATGATCGAGGGCGGTGTCGATTTGATTCAGATTCGCGGAAAAGACAAATCCATAGAGGAGCTCGCCGACCTCGCAATTGAGCTACACCAACTGACAGCGAAATCTTCCACGCCGCTGATCGTGAACGACCACGCGGCAATTGCCAGCCGCGTGCCAGTCGAAGGTGTGCATGTTGGTCAGGATGACGATTCGATTGAAGTCGCGCGGCAGAAAGCAGGCCGCCACATTTTGATCGGAAAATCCACGCACAGCCTTGACCAAGCGTGCGCCGCGCAACGTGAAGGCGCGGATTACATCGGGTTTGGCCCAATTTTCGCCACGCCCACAAAACCCGACTATGCGCCGATCGGTCTTGCAGACATCCGGCGCCTCCACGCAGAGGTGAGCCTGCCGATTTTCTGCATCGGCGGAATCAACATTGACAATGTGCAGAGTGTGATTGAGGCCGGTGCGAAGCGCGTTGTGATGGTTTCTGCTTTGCTCAAGGCACATAGCATTGTTGATTACGCGCGCTGCGCTACGGATATGCTGGCGTAAACGCGAGTAATGAGATTGCCGTAATTCGTTACATGGTTACATCGTTACATCGGGTTTACGATTCAACGGTTCAACGGTTCAACGATTCAACGCGGCGGAGCCATTCGTCATTCGTCATTCGTTGTTTGTCATTCTGATCATGTCCGTTCTCGTCGTCGGCTCCATCGCAATCGACACGGTTAAGACTCCCGTGGAGGAGCACTCAGATTTGTTAGGCGGCTCGGCTTCCTACGCCGCGCTCGCTGCAAGTTTCTTTTCGCGGGTCCGGCTGGTCGGCATCGTGGGCGATGATTTTCCCAAATCGGAATTCGATTTTTGGAAGTCGCGCAAGATCGACACCGAAGGCGTGCAGCGCGTAAACGGCAAAACGTTTCGCTGGTCCGGCGAATATTCGTGGGACCTGAACACGCGCCAGACGCGCTCGATCGATCTCAACGTCTTCAAAAATTTCAAGCCGGTGTTACCAGAGGCTTATCGGCAGACCGATTTTGTTTTGCTGGCGAATATCGCACCCTCGCTGCAAGCGCATGTTCTGGAGCAAATGGAGCGCCCGCGCTTCGTTGTTGCCGACACGATGGATCTTTGGATCGAGACAGCCAGGCCAGATCTCGATGCGTTGCTTCGGCGCGTTGATCTTCTTATCCTGAACGACAGCGAAGCGCGCGAGATGACGAAGGAGACGAGTTTAATCAAGGCGGGACGTCGTATTCAGAAGATGGGACCGGCCCACGTTGCCATAAAAAAAGGTGAACACGGAGCACTGCTTTTCGGCGAAGGCGATCAGTTTTTCAGTTGCGGCGCGTACCCACTCGAAGACATCCACGATCCAACCGGGGCAGGGGACACGTTCGCCGGCGGCATGGCCGGCTATCTTGCGGGCACAGTAAAAAAGGTGCACTTCAACGATCTCCGCAAGGCAATGATCTACGGAAGCGTGCTGGCCAGTTTCTGCGTGGAAGCATTCAGCCTTGAGCGTTTGCGCAGTCTCTCGATGGAGGAGATCGCAAAGCGCTACGAGACATTCAAACTTATGAGCCAGTTCGAGGTGCCACCAGAGTGACCACGCACGAACAGGAATATCGCACGTTGTTGCGTGGCACGTTAATCCTAACGGCTTGGTGCATTGCTGCCGTCGTGATCTGTTACTTCTGGGTTGATCGCAGCGTGGCGTTTTTTATTTATGACCATCACCTCAACAAAATCGAGATATTTCGCTGGCTCACGTACCCGCCGCCGGAAGTGCAGAACTGGTCGGCGCTCGTGTTGACCGTTTTGATAGTTAAACGGGCGTGGGGACCGTTTCTGCGCTGGCAAAAGGTGCTGTTTGTAGCCTGTATCAGCTTGATCGTTGCCGACGATTTCCGCATCTCGTTAGGCGACGTTTTTGGTCGCTATTGGCCGGAGACCTGGCGGCATGACAATCCCTCACTGATCGGCACCGGCACATACGGCTTTCATCCGTTTCAGCGAGGCGATGACATCGGCAGTTTTCCATCAGGGCACGCCTGTAGAATCCTGGGATTCGCTGGCGTTTGGATGATTGCCATGCCTCGCAGTCGTGTCGTTGCGACAGTGCTTTGTATTCCAATGCTCGTCAGCCTTGTGGCGATGAATTATCATTTTGTTAGCGACGTGATCGCCGGCAGCGTTTTGGGCGCACTGATCGCGTTATACGCGGTGCGTTTGGCGCGGCTCAAAATGCGGTGCGAGCATCCCGGTTAGTGACAGTACTAACAGCGGAGCAACTCGCATGAACGCATTACGAGAAGCATGTGCCATTCCGAGATTTCAAGGTGATTAGAAAGCTTTCATCGTCGCTCGTTTCGATCATGTGCAGTGCGATCTGGCTAGTCGCACTCGACCCGGGCGACGCAGAGGGGAAAGAGAAAGATTGGATTACGCTCGATAACTGTCAGCTCATCCCGAACAAAGCGAACGACGGCGACAGTTTCCATGTTCGAGCCAATAACACCGAGTATCTCGTCCGACTTTACTTTGTTGATGCTCCGGAAACGGCGAGCGTCGGTCCGGCGCGTCTGATCGAGCAGGCCGAATATTTTGGGGTCAGCGTGCCCCAGGTAATTGAAATCGGTCTAGACGCCAAGAAATTCGTTGACGCTAAACTGTCCGAGCCGTTCAGCGTCGTCACACGGTTGGCGGGGGGATTAGGCCGAAGCAAGGTCCAGCGAATCTATGGATTTGTGCGAACGCAAGAAAGCGATCTCGGCGAACAATTGATCGCCAACGGACTCGCCAGAATCCACGGGACAACCGCGGCACCGCCCGGAAGTTCAACCTCTGCCGACGAACGCCAAAAACTTGCACAACTGGAGAATGAAGCGAAGCGACGAAAAATCGGAGGATGGGGCATGACTGGACAACCATCGAATGGGATAGGTCCACGGTCGCAGTCGTCGCCTGAGGCCTCGCGTTCGATTTCTGTGACGCCGACATCAAGCTCGTCGGCTACCGCTATGAGTCCAAGTGCGATAAGGAACCGTGCGAAAGAAAAGACGCAGCTTGGTAAGATCGACATCAACACAGCGACCGAAAAGGAGCTAACGACGGTACCCGGCATCGGGCATGTAATTGCCTCTCGAATTATTGCAGCGCGACCGTTCCGAAGCGCTGACGATTTGAAAAGAGTAAGCGGGATCGGCGATAAAAAATATGCGCGGATTCGGCCGTATTTTCAGTGATTGGGGCCACGGAGCTGTCTGCCGCGCCGAAGCGGCGCAAGGCCAGTGCGCGGTAGCTTTACCGTTGCAAGCGACCGTGAAGATTAGAAGTTAAAACTTTCCAGTTGGATCACATTTCATGCGGTGACCTATTGCGGAGCATGCTCAGTATTAGCGGGTAAATGGGCGTAGGAGTTGCAGCGGCGAGTAAATCCAGACGCGAGCTGGATCGTAATCAGAGGTCCAGGCACTGACTCACGCTATTACAATGTTCCCGATGAGCAGGTCGGCGCCGTGGTCGCTGACGCGCATCGCGGGGACGGAAGACGTTTTGTTTGTTCGTGCCGATGACAAGCTGACTGCGTTTGTGGAACTCGAAGCGGCGAGCCGTGTATCAGGCAAGGCCCTACACAGAAAACAGGGGCTACCTGACTTGACGGACTTCCGCGCTTTCCCTTAAAAACGTTTCCCATTAGCAAGATCTGAATCAGGCGGAGGAAATTTCCCAGGTAGTTCTTCGCGTCTCCCGGGTACTCCGCAACTGCCCAGAATCAATTCAGCACGGAAAAAGAAAAGAAAGACATAAAAACATGAACCCACTGATCCAATTCAAAGCAATAATTGTACTCGTAACAGTCTTAAGCGCGCTTACGCTAGCGCCAGTCTTTGCAGGATCGTCTCCGAACAACGTCTCGGTCTTTGCCACGGGATTAAACAATCCCCGCGGTCTGAAGTTCGGGCCCGACGGCAATCTTTATGTTGCGGAAGGGGGAATTGGCGGGTTGGACTCGACTGAAGGCTGCTGCGAACAGGTCATTCCTCCTGTTGGACCGTACAGCGGTAGCGTTACTGGCTCGCGCATCTCGAAGATCGATGCCAACGGCGTCCGCACGACGGCAGTGGACAATCTTCCCTCCAGCCAGATAAGTGCGGCTGCAGGTGGCCTCATCAGCGGCGCAGCCGACGTGGCCTTTATCGGGGACACCCTTTATATCTTGCTTGGCGGCGCTGGCTGCTCACATGGTGTGTCGCAGGTGCCAGCGATGCCAAATGGCGTGCTGCGCGTTAATGAAGACGGTTCCACGGAACTGATTGCTAACCTGAGCGCGTTTGTGATGGCTTTTCCTGTCGCCCATCCAGAGCCTGACGATTTTGAACCTGATGGAACCTGGTACAGCATGATAGCTGTCGGCGGCAATCTCTACGCAATTGAACCTAACCACGGGGAACTGGATCGGATCACGCCAGACGGTCAAATATCGCGAGTCATCGACGTTTCTGCGAGCCAGGGCCACATCGTGCCGACGGCAATCGCCTATCGCGGCAACTTCTATGTAGGAAACCTTAATACTTTCCCAATTGTTCCGGGCTCCTCCAAGATCTACAAGATCACACCAAGTGGTGCCATAAGCGTTTTCGCCGAAGGGCTCACTACGATTCTCGGCGTGGTCTTCGATGGAAAAGATCGAATGTATGTGTTGGAGACCAGCACAGCCCCCGGTGACCCCACACCTTTCACTGGCAAAGTGATACGGGTCGATCCATCGGGCCACCAAACGGAGATCGCCTCGGGGCTATTCTTCCCCACTGGCCTGACGTTGGGTCCAGATGGCGCCCTTTATGTCTCCAACGTTGGCTTTGGTCCGCCGCCTGTGGGATTGGGAGAGATTCTCAGAATTACAGTGCCATAGGCGTCGGGCTCGTCAGAGTGAGCGATATTACGAGTCGCAAGCCCGAAGATTTTTTGCGCCTTGGTTGATCGCGTTCGGCTCGGCGTACCACAGCCGACCGAATGGCAGCGCATCGGAGATGACATCAAAGCCGCGTTTGTCTTTGCGCGGGCGGACTTCGTAAAGGTGCGTTGGCTGCATCGCCTGGTTAGGCCTTCGCGTGTTCTTCGACCAAGCCGGAAACGAAAATGTGATCGAATTGTCGGGAACCCGAATAATCAGCCGCTGGGGTATCGCGGACCAGGACGGAGTACTCAGAAATGCTTTTTGGTAGCTCTGTATCAACTGAGCTTCACAATATGCCGCTGGAATGAAAGGGTACACTTCCCACGAGTGACCACAGTCCCGGTAGTGGAAGTATTCGCCGGCGCCGCGTGCCCTGCCTGAATGCCTCTCAACCAAGAAGCGATAGCCGGTCACGTACACAGCTATGGCCATACATGTGACTAGAACCGGGATCAGGAAGCGTCGCACGACTCGGCCTAACGAGATCAAGCTGAGCCACCGCTGGCGGCGGCGAGCATTGCTTTCACTTGATCCTTCATAATTCAGTCTTCAAACTTCTCAGTACAACGGCCAGTGGTTGGCTCCAGCGATTGGTTAGGCGACGTTCGTTCATTTCGGTTTAGCATGCACGAGCTTCCTCAAGTTAGGCAGCAGATCTTCAGAGCCCTCCTGAGACCAATCGTATGGATATGTCTCCAAACGGTGAATTAGCAACTAAGTCAAAGGCCGATTCGGGCTGCGTCTGAGCATGGTCAGCGCCTTGTCGGCGGCATCGAAAATCTCGGAGTGAATAATCTGGGTTGCATCCCCAGCGGCATCAGCGGCATCAGCAGCATCAGCAGCAATCTCAGCCTTCTCGCCTAACCCCCGTCCTTGCGTCCGCAAGTACTCCTGCAATCCCCAGAGACGAACTTCTATGCGCATAAGGCTGACGAAGTGTCGCTCGAAGGCGGAATTGTTCTTGTTGTCTTTCCAAGGCGACTCGGAGGGGGAGTAGCGATCCAGCTCGATTTCCTGAGGCTCAAACTTGTTGAGATAGAGCTTCTCGTCTTGCTGTGCGTGTGGCTCGGCAGCAATGAGCGCACTTGCGGTGAATAGAATCAGTAGTGCCAATTTCATGGGAAATTTTCTGAGTCGCTTAACGGGAATTGGACTGCGTCTTGCAATCTATTTCTTGCCCTTGCGAGGGGAAAGCGATTAAAAGGCCGCACGGCGAGGATTGTGCCGAACTATTCGGCATTTTGGGCGCAATGATTCACGGGTGACTCGTTCAACTTCACGAAACGCCGTCCGCTTCTCGTCGGCCCTGACGATGAAACGCTTTCCGTCGTCGCCATGTGCGTCTGCAGTGAAAAGTCTCGACATCAATTACAGCTTGAACCCCCCAACTATGAGAACGCGAAGCGGCTCCAGGAAATCTTGACGGCGTTCTTGGCTACGAGACCCTTCGGTCCCTCCGCCACATCGAAGCTGACACGGTCGCCCTCGTTCAGGGTCCTGAACCCCTCCGCTATGATGGAGGACTCGTGGACGAAGACGTCCGCGCCGCGCTCCCGCACGATGAAGCCAAAGCCCTTG
>DATFXC010000252.1:0-18990 GCA_035258625.1 Candidatus Udaeobacter sp.
CAATTGATGCAGTTCGAAGCGGCGCGCGCACATGAATTTTTCGCTCGTGCGGCGGCCACGCTCCCGGCTGAAGATCGCCGGACGATGGCGCCAGCGGAGCTAATGGCATCCATTTACCGCGCCCTGCTTCGACGGATTGAAGTGGACAACTTTCGTGTTTTCGAAAATGAATATCGATTAAGCAAGCTGGAGAAAGCAGCTCGGATCACGACGCAGTTGTTCAAATCTTTTTTGAATTTGCCGCGCCGAGCATCCGTCTGAGCTCCTGCCTGCGAAATCTCTACCGAGGATTAAATATGAACACAAAATTCATGAAAACTATCGCTGTAGTTGCAACCGGGGTCTTCCTGCTTGGCACAACGACTTACGCGCAACAGAGGGATGCACTTGATACCAAAACGTCCCACCCTGTGATGCAAGCAACGGCGATTACGAAAGAAGACGCTCAGAAAAAATATCCGCCGAAAAACGGAGCTTATCCGCTTGGGAACCGGAACCCGCATGATGCTTCGGGCGTTGTTAGCAGCCCATATCCGCCATATCAACAGTATGACTGCTCGAAGGTTAATCACGGCGGGCTGGTTCTCGACGTACGTGCAAAGAAAGTATTTGTATACCCCTAAGATCGGTTCGGCCAGACAAAGGCTGTGTTGAGGCCGCTCTCGCAACATCTGCCGGGCTGCGCGGTTCAATGTCATAAACTAAAAGCGGATTATGCGAAGGGCTATTCCCACGGTTAGCTCGCTGATTGCATTGAGTTGCTGCATCCTGACATCATGCGACACACCAGTTGGACAAGGGGCAGCATGGGGAGCTGCCACCGGCGCGATCATCGGCGGTGCAGCGACTGGTAATGTCCGCGCCGCGTCAATTGGTGCAGCCGCAGGAGCCGCCGCTGGCGCTTTGACCGGTAAAATCGTCCAGGAGAATCAGGCTGCGCGATATGGTCCGCCACCCCCGGGGGGTTATCCCTACGCCCGCTGGGCGGGAAGATCGGGTTTTTTCTACAGCCCTTACACTGGGCGCGTTTACGATCTTCGCGACGTGCCGCCAGGTGGACTCACTCGCGACGTCGATACGGGCCGGCTTTTCCGCAAGCCGTGAGGACAAGCGTCAAGCTCCAATAGCCCAATCAGCAGAGAAGCTTTAGTAATCAAGCGGAGCTTGGGATTTCTCCGGAGCTTCGATGTTGGGATTTGAAATTTTAGCTCTTCGCGCCTTGCGCTTTGCGCTGCAGCTCATCCACGAGTGCTCGCACTTCGTCGGTCATTTTCAGTAATTCCGGCCACGGACGGTGATAATTTTCGCCTGGTAATTTCCGTGTGGCGTCAAAACCCATATGGGAGCCGATGTTCTGTTGACTGGGCGCGTGATCGAGCGAATCGCTTGGATTTTTGACGACCGTTGTGTCCCGCGCAGGATCCGTGTTCGCGCACAACCGGAAAAGCACCTCGCTCGTGTTGTGCACATCGCAATCTTCGTCCACAGCGACGATGTACTTACTGAACATCATCTGTCCCATACCCCACAGGCCATGCATGACTTTGAAAGCTTGATACGGGTACTGCTTCCGGATACTGACGAAAACCAGGTTATGAAATACGCCTTCGGGTGGCAATGTCATGTCCACGATTTCGGGAAAGTTCATTTTGAACACAGGCAGCAAGATCCGCACACAGGCGTCGCCAATGTAGTAATCTTCCATTGGAGGTTTGCCGACGATCGTTGTCGGATAAATCGCGTCCCGGCGATGCGTGATCGCGGTCAAATGAAAAACGGGGTAGTTTTCGATGGCGGTATAAAAACCGGTGTGATCGCCAAAGGGCCCTTCCGGGCGCATCTCACCGGGCTGCACATAACCTTCTAAAACAAAATCGACGTCTTCAGGCACCTCCAGGTCGATGGTTTTGCAGCGTACAAGTTCAATTGATTTCCTTCGCACGAACCCGGCAAACAAGAGTTCGTCTAAACCGTCCGGCAACGGTGCGGTTGCCGCAAACGTGTAAACCGGATCGCCACCCAGGGTGACAGCCACCGGCATGCGCTCCCCGCGTTCGTAGTAGCGTTTACCATGGCGCGCGCCGACCTTGTGAAGCTGCCAATGCATGCCGGTGGTGCGCTCGTCATACACTTGCATCCGGTAAATACCCACGTTGCGCGCGCCGGTTTCCGGATCGCGCGTATGCACGTTTGGCAGCGTGATGAAACGCCCGCCGTCTTGTGGCCAGCATTTGAGAATTGGAAGATCTCGCAACGAAAACTCGTTTCCTTTTTCGATTTCATGCACCACTTCGTGGCACTGCGCCTCACGCACTGATTTCGGCCGCGCATGCAGGAGATGAATTCCCTGTTTCAGTAAATTCCAGCCTTCACGCAGATCGGTGGGCGGCTTTGCTTTGAGGATGAGCTGGATTTCGCGGGCGACATCTTCGATATCGGAAACCTGCAAGGCCATGGCCATGCGGCGGCGCGATCCCATGGTGTTGATGGCAACTGGGAATTCTGATTTTTCCCCAACCACAATCGGTTGCTCGAACAACAGAGCCTTTCCTCCTCCAGGCGATTTCATTTCGCGATCTGCCCATTCGGCCATGAGCAGATCGGTATCGACCGGGATTGCGATGCGTTTCAGTTCGCCCGCTTGTTCCAGAATGTCTAGGAACTGTCGAAATGAGCGATAAGCCATGGATCAGACCGCCAGAATATTCATCCGTCACGTGCCAAAACGCGACCGAATTTTTGATCGGCTCTAGCGCGACGTCACATATTGGAAGGACGCAACCCTTCCATTAGCGAACGTTACGACCTTGCCAGGATAAGGGATACTTTGCGGGAACCAGGAATAACAAAACGGATCGTACAAAGGCGCCCCGAAATAGACGTCCCACGGGTTGTAATTCGGATAGTATGGGTAATTAGCGTAATAAGTGTAAATCCAAGTTTCTGTCGGACCACCGCCCATGTTGCCCACAATTTTTCGATCGGTCGTCCCCCACGCCAGCCACACTGCGGTTCGTGACATCCCGATGCGAATTTGCCCCTGACTTACCAGCGCCTGGTCTCTCTGCGAAAGACTCTGGTAAAGATCTGGATGCTCAGAAATTCGCGTTTGGGGGGTTGAGCAACTGGTCAGAACGATGGCAGCGGTCGCAAGGCCAAGCGTCGATGCGCGAACAAAAAACCGACGCTTCATACCGTGAGGAAATCATACCGACCAGCAATTTGGCAAGTCAAACCGTGCATTGAACCGCGACCTCATGGCAGCGGCGGATGGAACTAACGAGCTGCATGGCGTTACAGCGGCGGTGGCGGCGGCACGTATTGAAAGAATACAACTCTGCCGTTTGAAAAAGTGGCGCCTTTGGAGGCATAAGGGAACTTTGGCGGAATATACGACCAATCGAATGGTCCGTAATAATAGGGGCCGCCGTAGCTGGGAGGTGTTTGATAACGTAAATAGAGCCACGTTTCGGTGGGACGATCACCCATGTTGTCTGGAATCTTTTGGTCGGGTGTACCCCACGCCAGCCACACCGCGTCCATCGTCATTCCCTGGTGAATCTGCCCCTGGCTGACCAATGCCTGGTCTCTCGCCGAGAGGCGTTGATAGATTTCCGGATGTTGCGAAATGCGCGACTGCGTAGTCGCACAACCCGCGAGAATCAGTGCTCCGGCTATTATCCCGAATGTCAGCGCGAAGAACAAAACTCGGCGCTGCATAGTGTGACGATCATACGGATCAGCTACATCGAGTCAATTGCTGCGGCAGGTTGATTCACCACCGCGTTCCTCGTAACGTCTCGGCTGATGCAGGATCGTTACGGCCATCGGATTTCCTATCTGCGCGTGTCGATCACCGACCGTTGCAACGAACGCTGCACCTATTGCATGCCACAGGAATTACAGGAATGGCTGCCACGTCAGGAAATCTTGACCTACGAAGAAATCCTGCGTCTCATTCGCATCGCGGCCGAGCTTGGCGTCTCGAAAGTGCGAATCACCGGTGGCGAACCGCTGACGCGCCGTGCCATCGTCGATTTCGTTAGGCAAATCCCTGAGATACCCCGGATCACGAGCATCGGCCTTTCGACGAACGGGACATTGCTTGCACGCCAAATCACGCCAGGCAAGACAATGGCGGCAGCGCTGCGCGATGCCGGTGTGCAATCGGTGAATATTTCCCTCGATACCCTCGATGCCGCAGTTTATTCGCACATCACCGGCCGGGATTTCCATGCACAGGTGCTTAATGGAATTGACGCAGCGATCGCAGCGGGGTTCGACCAAATCAAACTCAACACAGTCCTGATGCGGAGCCGCAATGAGGATCAACTAATGCCGCTAATCGAATTTGCCGGAGCGCGAAAACTTGTGCTTCGATTTATCGAATTGATGCCTGTGAGCACCACGGACGTTCTAAATGAGAATAATTTCATGTCGGTGATAGAGGCGAGACGGCTAATCGAATCGGCTTACGGGAGTCTGGTTCCAGAGACGGAATTTCGAACAAATGGCCCGGCCACTTACTATCAGATTCCTGGGCGACGGCAGCGCATAGGTTTCATCGGTGCGATGACCAACCTGCATTTTTGCGAGAACTGTAACAAGCTGCGGCTGACCTGCGATGGGAAGTTGCGCCCATGTCTTGGCAGCTATCTCGAGTTTGATATCATGAAACCGCTGCAGGCCGGCGCGACTGACGAACAACTCAAGCAGTTTTTTCTCGATGTCGTCGATCGAAAGCCTCGGGAACATGATTTCCGAAATAATTACCGGCCAAACCGCAAGATGATTGCAATCGGCGGGTGAGCTGGTCGTGGACCTCCTCCTCCTTCGGGCTGTCATGTTGAGCGAAAACAACCCTTTAATTCCGTTATTCGCGCGATTGCAATTCATCCAATGGCTGCCGGTGCTTTCCATGCTTGATGAAACTCTTTGCCTCTTGAAGCAGCTGCATTCTTCGCTTCGCTCAGAATGACAAGTGGCTAACATGAAGCGGCTGACTCACATTAGTTCCCATGGTCGAGCGCAAATGGTTGATGTTTCGGCGAAACCACTGAGTAAACGAAGAGCCGTTGCCGGTGGAAAGATTCGGCTGCAGCGCGACACGCTCGACCTGATTGCAAAAGATCAAATCGCCAAAGGCAACGTATTTGCGACCGCACGCATTGCCGGGATTCAAGCGGCCAAGCAAGCTGCACAGCTGATTCCGCTTTGCCACACCCTGCCGCTCGCTGAGGTTAAGATCGAGATTGTTACTTCAAACGACGGCGCGGAGGTAAAATGCACTGCGCAGACCATTGCGCAGACCGGAGTCGAAATGGAGACGCTGGTCGGGGCCACTGTGGCGTTGCTCACGATTTACGACATGTGCAAAGCCGTCGATAAAAACATGGTTATTTCCGATGTGCATTTGCTTGAGAAGACAAAAGCGATGTAGCGGTGGTCTATGACCACCGGGCCGAAAAATCGTGGCGCTCATCGAGGCGCCGCTACAACTATGCAAATAGAAGTTGGAATCATCACGATTTCTGATCGCGCCAGCGCGGGCGATTACGACGACCTTGGCGGGCCGGCCTTGAAACAAGTCGCGCAAAAAATTGGCTGGCGCCTTCTGGCGGAAGCGATTGTGCCAGACGAGATCGCCCGGATTCAGGACACAATTCGCTCATTTGTTAACCAAGGCTGCGCGTTGATCCTCACGACGGGCGGCACGGGTATCGGCCCGCGTGATGTTACGCCGGAAGCGATTCGCGCCATGATGCGAGTAGAATTGCCAGGGTTTGGTGAAGTGATGCGCGCCAAATCGATGACGATCACGCCCAACGCAATTCTCTCACGCAACCTTGCAGCGGTTGTCGATCGCGCTCTGGTGATCGCGCTTCCGGGCAAACCGAGCGGCGCGGTGGAATGTCTTGGCTTTGTGCAAGGCGCAATCCCGCATGGCGTCGCGCTCGCGCAAGGCACCCCGACGTCGTGCTGAAACCTTCGGCACGCATTTAATTCGGCCAGATCAGCAGGCGCATCAGCTGTGCGCCATAGTTCGTGAGATGCGCGTTTGCTCCGCGGCCAGAAACTATATCGCGAGTAAGATTGGAACACTCCGTCGCGCTGTTTTTTACGTAGCTTAGCTCGGGCTGGGCTACGCGTTTGTCGCTTGGTTCAATTCTCAAGGGGACACCCGACCGCGCGAACGAGACTTCCCAAGACGATCCACTTCGCTTCCCTGCTGCAAGCATCCAGGGGTACAGCGTTGGCAAATCGAAGTGCCGCGTCTTTGGCAACGTGACCTTATAGAAGGTCTCTTCATCGTTGAGAAATTCAGGAATCGTGAGCGCCGGATTTTTTCGGAGTGCCAAATAGAGACGCGCGACATCGACACCGGCGAGGTTCATTCCATTGTAGATGCCGTGGCGATTGGGATCATTCCGAAAAAATGTGTTGTACCACGCTTCAAATTGACGACTGAACATCAGGTCCAATTCCAAATGGAGATGGGCGCGCTCCCGGTTTATGCCCGTTCCCGTGTAACCCATCACCGCGATACGCTGACCGCGCCTCACCGTCTCACCGGGCTGCACAGCAATCGAGCTGAGATGGCCGTACAGACTGTAATAATCCGAGCCGGCCCAGCGATGCTCGATCACGATGTATTTCCCATAATTCGAGTAACCGGGCACAAGATTGACGTGTACGACTTCGCCATCGGCAATGGAACGCACTTCGTCGAGCGGCTCGCCATTCGCGTCGCGGTGCACGGACCGAATATCAATTCCTTCGTGAAAGCGGGTGTAAACGACGCCTCCCGCAGTGCTTTTCGGATCACGGACAAAGCCGTATTGGCCGCCCTCCCATGGTGTCGATTTTACGCCGTTGTAGTCTCGGTCGACATATTGGTAAAAAGCGGGGCCGTCTCCCGAAAAAAGAGCGTCATTGTCCGTGGGCAGAACAAGATCGAGAACCTGATTTTGTGCCGTCTGAATTGTCATCGGAGCAGAAAAAGGGAGAGCGAAAACAACTCCGGCGAACAATAGTCGCATGGATGATGAACCGCTTTAGCGCTTTCGTTGCCCGATCAAGCGCCACTGTTTCTTCATTAGGTCAATATCCGCGGCAGTTAGTCCGGACGGAATGTAAATCTTGCCGTCCGACACGCGCTTGTCGATCTGCAGTTCCGTGATCAGCCGGCCGTTGATGAATACGAAAAGGAAACCGCCGCGGCGTTCAACACTCAAGGTATCGAGCACGACGCGCCCGTGCTCGTCGAGCTGAAATAGTGCGCCAAAGGTTCCGTCCTGGGCTGGGTACGGAGAGAAGGCCATGACATCGTGCTCGGTAATCCACGGCATTTTTTGGATGGCAATATCTTTCCCGGAAGCGGTCGCGCGCGCTGACATTGAGAATACATCAGTATCTTGAGGGTTCGCTTGCGCATGTACGCGAAACGTGCAGTGTCGTTGTTTCGCTGCTGCATCAATCAGCGCAAAAACCAAACAACATACGAATACACAGAGAGTTCTCATGCCGATTGACTGCGAAAACATTCGCGAGTTCATAAATGGTTTGACAGCAATTTTGCAACCCAGAAAAGTTTTGGGGCTGTTTAGGGCCTCATGAAGCGCCTCGTTGTTTTGCTCGTTCTGGCAGGTTTTGTGGCCGGGGCCATCGTTGGCCAGGACGTCACGCCCACGGCTACGCCGGCGAAGAAACGAGGTTGGCTGAGCCGCATTCTTCATCCGTTTTCTCCAAACGTCGTTCCGCAATACAAAGATCCACGGCTGCGCGGGCTGGCTCTCGATCTGCAAATCTCGCCGCAAACGGTGAAACTCTCTGAAGTGCGTCAGCTCACCGTGAAGATGAGCCTGGCAAATTTGTCCAAGCGCCCGGTCACCCTCGATTTTCCAACGAGCCAGCGCATCGAAATCTATCTGACGAATTCCGCAGGCGATATTCTGACAAAATGGTCAGAGAATCACGCGATCACTGAAAAACCTGGCACAATCCTAATTAACCCGGGAGAGCGGATCGAGTACAACGAAACAATCTCAACGCGCGAGCTTACGCCCAACAAAGTATTTGTCGCCGAGGTTTTCATTCCTCAATATCTGGAGCTGCGAATTCGGCAAAAGTTTCTTGCGGTTCCTTGAGCAGAGGTGATGGAGCGATGTCTTCTGAAGCACTTCCAACAATTCAACACTCTAACGCCCCATTACTCCTTTTTTCCGACTACCACACTCATCCTCAAGGGCACCGAGTCCAGCGGTACACGCAGGCATTGCTTCAGCCCTGGGCGGATTCGGCGCGCAGATTAGGCTTGAAGGATATTGCTTTTACCGATCACGATCGTTACCGGGCCGGAATCGATTTTGATGAAATCGATCGTCTGCGAGAACGAAATTCCGATTTGCGAATCCGCGCTGGGGTCGAGCTGGATAACGATCCAATCCATTCGGCGGCCGGCCGCAAATGGATTGAAAAGCATTGGGATAAGCTGGATTTTGTGCTCGGCTCGGTGCATTTCCTGGATCGCGCCGATCAGATGTTCGATAGCGTGCCGGATGGCGCCGCGCAATTCGACGGCCGGAATATCGACGCGATCTACACTGATTACTTTCGGCGGCTTCGCGAACTAGTTGCGACCGGGCTGGTCGATTGTCTGGCCCATCTGGATCTGATCAAAATCCATGGTCATCGCCCGACCGGAGAGATCGGCAATTTGGTCAATGAGACGCTTGAGTTTATTCGCGCGCGCGATCTTCCAATTGAGCTTTCCACTGCCGGCTGGCGCAAGCCGGTGAACGAACTTTATCCCGCTGACGCGATTATCGAGCTGGCGATGGAGAAGGGCATTCCATTCACGACAGCTTCCGACGCGCACTCCCACGTGCAACTGGGGGAGAATTTTGCGAAGCTCGCACACAAAATCGCCGATCTCGGCATTCGGCAGGTCTGCACTTTCGAAAAGCACAAACGTGCCGACCTGCCGCTATAACTGAAGGTCGAGCTGCGATCGTTTCTCTGCAGAAAACGCCTGTTCAGTTTGGGAAGGTAGCGGCAGATCAAAGCCGAGCCGTTGGGCGAGACGTTGGCACGTCTCCGGCGCGAATCCTTCGAAGTGATTACCGGCAAATGCCCAGACACTGCGCACGTCGGCAAGATGCCGCTGAATCTTGAGCGACCAGCTTTCCAACGCCGCTTCACGTTTCCAGAGTAATTTTTCATAACGATGGATGTGGCCGCCATCGACGTCGTATTTCGTCGCATAATCGCCGAGCAAGCGCAGGTAAAGAAAATCCGTGGTGCACGGCAGAAATTCGAACGGTGCAAGATTTCGCTCGTTGAGCGGGGTAGTATCTGCCCAGACCCAGCAGATGCGGTACTTTTCCAAGAGCCGGATAAAGTGTGGCCGATGCCAGCCGGCGTGGCGAAATTCAATCGCAAACCGGAAATCTCGCGGCAATTGCACGAGGAACTTGCGCAGCGCCTGCTTGCCGTCTGCCGGCGTCAGAGAAGGCGGAAGTTGAATGAGAATTACCTGGAGCTTTGGCCCGAGTGCCTCGATTGCGCGGAGAAACGAATTGAGTTCCGTTGCGCAATCGCGCAGACGGCAGATGTGCGTGATTTGGCGGGGAAGCTTGCAGGTAAACCGAAAGCTGGCGGGAGTCGTTTCGGCCCAGCGACGAACGCTATCTTCCGCCGGAGCAGCGTGAAAGGTCGAATCGACTTCAACCGCCGGAAAATAGTCGGCGTAAAATTCCAGCCAGTGAGACGCTGGCAAATTGTGTGGATAAAAGACACCGCGCCAGTCTTCGAAGCTCCATGCGCACGAGCCGATACGTATTTTCTGCTGGTCAATCAGATTCAAATGAAATCGGGAAATTATTCGTTTTTGTCCGTCGAAAAAGATGCCACACTAGGAGAGGAAAGTGCGCTGAAAATTTGACGGGCCGGATAAGTTTAATTACCCTGCGACACCCGAATGCAATTCCTTATTCGAGTCGTTTTAGTCCTGAGTGCTGTAGTGTTTCTTGTACCCGAACAGAGCGGGGCCTCGATCATTTTCCGATCGGGCAAAAAAGCGGAGTACGTACCGCCGGGCGAGGAAGAGATAAGCGGCAATTCGGCCGAGATCTATCAGATCGCGCAGAGTGCCGAAAAGGAAGGCAACCGCAAACGCGCGATCCGAGCTTACAAGACCCTTGTCAAACGTCACCCCAAAGACGCGCTGGCTCCCACGGCTCTCTATCGCGCGGCTCAATTGCAGGAAGAGGTCCATCTGTATACTCCAGCGGCAGATTCATATCTCCAGTTGGTGGAAAGATATGCGAGCAGTGCGCATTTTGATGATGCAATCGAAGGGCAATTCCGTGTCGGTGAAATTTATCTCAATGGAAAGAAATTGAAGGTGTTGGGGATTCCGATCGCGTCTGCGTTGGATCGTGCGGTGACTATTTTCGCGAATGTTGTTCGCACCGCGCCATTTGGAACATATACGGCGCGGGCGCAGTTTGATATTGGCCTAGCGCGTGAAAAACAGGGCGCCAACGATGCCGCCATCCAGGCTTATCAGGCGGTGGTGGACAAGTTTCCAAACGAACCGGTAGCCGTGGATGCGCAATATCAAATCGGTTACATTTGGTTTACGGCCGCGCAGCTAGGCACAAACGACGCCGCTGCCGCAGCCAATGCGAAAACGGCTTTCCAGGATTTCCTTTTCCACTATCCGAAAAGCGAGAAAGCATCGCAGGCGCGCAAGAATCTCGACATTCTTGAGCACAAACAAACAAACAATTCGTACAAGGTCGCGAAATTTTACGACAAACAAAAATATTATCGCGCTGCCGTCATCTACTATAACGAAGTGATTCGGCAGCAGCCGGGCTCAGAGGAAAGCAACCAAGCGAAGAAACGGATCGATCAATTGCGCGCCAAATTCGGCGATGCTGCGCTTCAGCCGGCGATACCAGTGTCACAGAACGCCAAGAAAAAAGCCGACGCGCACGAAGCGCGGACTGCTGGAAGTGGACCCGCCAGACCTGGCGCGCCCAATAACGAAGCGCCTTTGCCTGCATCGGAGTCTGACAGCTCGCTTCCGCCGCCGGCTTCGCTCTCGCCGGATACCACTACCGCGCCCGAACCTCTATTGCCTCCGCCGGGTACGAGCACAAGCGCAGGCTCTGATCCTTCCAACGCTCCCGGAGCACCGGCCTCCCCCGAAGCGTCCGCCTCACCGGCGCCTTGAAAGCTTCACTTGCGACAATCTTCTGCCTCGCGGTTTCTGGTTGCCTTGGCTATCACGTCGGGCCGGTAAAACCGTACTATCTCCGAGACGTCCACACCATCGCGGTGCCGACGTTTAAGAATCGCACGCTCGTGCCGCGTATCGAAGTTTTGGTCACTGACACGGTGATCAAACAGCTCCAACAGGATGGCACTTTTCAGATTACAAGCGACGATAAGGCAGACGCTACCTTGAACGGGGAGATATCTCGCATCAATCGGCTGCCCGCTCGCTCGGTGCGCGGCAATGTCTTGGCCACAACCGAATTTAATCTGGCGTTAGGTGTAAAATACTCGCTGACTGCACGAGACGGCAAGCAGCTGGCCGGCCCCGGCGAAGCAGTCGGGACCACCAGCTTCTTCGTCAGCAGCGACGTGACGACTGACGAACGACAAGCTTTGCCGCTCGCCACAGAGGACCTCGCCACCCGATTAGTTACTCAACTAAGCGAGGGATGGTGATGAGATGAAAGGTGAAGAGAAGCTGTGGGCCATTCTCAACGACAAGCTTGACAATCTGCGCGCCACGAATCGTGTGCCTGAGGCAATTCGAGTTGCCGAGACGGCGCTCGAAGTTGCCAGACGCGCATTCAAAGGAAACCAGAGCGCACTTGCCGTCAGTTTTGAGAAACTAGGGCAGCTCCTCGAACAAAAGGGAGATCGCGCAGGCGCCGAGGCTTACTTGCTGAAGGCACACGCCATCCTGGAGAAGGGGGACCCGCCAGATCACCGATCAATCTACCACTCAGCACGACGACTGGCCCTGCTCTTTGATGGTCTTGGTCAATCCGACGAAGGGATCGATTTCTACCAGAAGGCAATAGCTGCTGGAACCCAAGTCGACGATGTTCCTTATTCGGATATCGGAACCATGCTAAACAACGTTGCCCTCATTCTACGCAAGTCCGGTCGGCAAAAGGCGGCTGAGCCGTGTTATCTGCGGGCTTTGGAGATCTATGAGAAACAGCTCGGACCTGACCATCCCGATGTAGCATCGGTGCTGAACAATCTCGCGGTTTTTTACACCAACGAACGCCGATACACGGAAGCCGAGAAATTACATCTTCGCGCGTTGGCCGTCCGAGAAAAACTGCAGCCCCCTCCAGTCGCGGACATTGCGCAGTCAAAATGCAACCTGGCCGTAGTCTATCATTCCCGTGGTGATTACGCCAAGGCGGCGGAGCTCTATCAATCCTCGCTTAAGAGCTGGGAACAAGTACAGGAGAAGCCTTCGAAAGATTACGACATTGTTGTGTCCAACTATGCCGATCTCTTGCGTTCTCTTGGTCACGTGCGCAAAGCGCATCAATTGGAGGTACGTGCGCGCAAGAAACGATCGGAGTGACTTAAGAAGCAGCAATCTTTTCGATTTCGTGTTGCAGGCACGCAGCCACGCGCGCATTATAAAGCCCCGCTGCTTTTGCTCGCGTGGCGGAACTGGCAGACGCGTACGGCTCAGGACCGTATGGGGAAACCCGTGGAGGTTCGAGTCCTCTCGCGAGCAGTTACTGCAGTCGCGCCCAAACAATCTTCAAGCTAGTATCAGCAACGGTCCGACGTTAATCCGACCGCAGTTGCTATTTCGCGCCGGACTTCCTTCTCGCTGCCCAGCGCGCCTTCATTAGCTCGGAAAGTCTCTTTCGACCGGCAGGTGTCAGTGCGCCTTTCTTCCGGGCCGGGGCTTTTTTCTTTCCCGCTGCTTTTCTTCTTGCCGCCCAGCGAGCTTTCATTAACTGGGAAAGCTTTCTTCGGCCGGCGGGCGTGAGCTGACCTTTCCTTTTTGCAGGAGCTGCTCCTCCCCCGCCCCTTGTCCTTGCCCAACGAGCTCTAGCGGCTGCTGAAAGCTTAGCTCGTGTGACAGGCGAGAAGTAGCGTCCAGCGGCAGTCGGACCGGTTGGCCTTTGAGGTGCACCTCGCAAAATAGAGGAAAGGCGGCGTTGCAGGCTATCGATTTGCTGGCGAATTGAGATCGCTTCCTGTAGATCTTTAACAGATATGTCCATGCCAGTAGATAGCCGTAGTTGTGCTGTATGGCAATGTAATTTTTACGGCGAGTTCCATGGCTTGTTCTTCGCTGTTAGCTCGTTAGCTATGCCATGAGCCATGAAAACGATGGTGATAAAACCGCAAGTTGGGGTTCGAGCGAAATAGTGAGATGACTACCCAACCTTCGCATGTCCGCGAAATGTTCGGCGCGATTGCAAGGCGCTATGATCTGGCAAATCACCTGCTGAGTTGCGGGATGGATTTCTACTGGCGAGCGCGGGCGGCTGACATCGTTGCCGGCTGGAATCCACACAGGGTCGCTGATCTGGCCACCGGCACCGGAGATTTAGCGTTGGCGCTACAAAAGAAGTTGTCAGACGCGGAAATCACGGCTGTCGATTTCCTGCCGGAAATGCTGGAGCTCGCGCGCCGCAAAGGTGTGCGGCAGGTGGTACTGGCTGATGCGATGAGACTTCCGTTTTCCGATGCCTCGTTCGACTGCATAACCATCGCCTTCGGCTTGCGCAATTTGGAAAACTACTCAGCCGCCCTTGCTGAAATGCGGCGGGTGCTTAACACGCACGGTCACCTGCTCGTGCTCGAGTTTTCATTGCCGACAACGCCGGTCTTGCGCGCAGCCTATCGGTTCTATTTGCATCGCTGCCTGCCGTTGCTCGGCTCTTTTCTAACAAAAAAGAAAAGCGCCTATGATTACCTCGGTGATTCGATCGAGGAATTTCCGAATGGCAATACGATGTGCGAGTTAATGCGGGCAAACGGTTACGTCTCCCCAGGCTTCCAACCTTTGACCGGAGGAATCGTCACGGTTTACACCGCAACAAGAATGTAAGCGCAGCGTCTCGCATGGCCAAAAGCAGGAAAGTCCCTTGCCACAGTCCAGAAAGAGGGCTACAAAAACTCGGCGTGATTGATTACATTCAAAAGGGCGGACTATTGATGTGGCCGATTCTGGCCTGCAGCATCATCTCCATCGCTGTGCTTGCCGAGCGCCTTTTTTATTTTCATCGCGCTTCGATTCACGTGGGCGAATTCTTGAAAGGACTGTCGAATTTGATTCGCCGTCGCAATTTCGCCGAGGCACTGCACGAATCAGCGGGCACGCCGGGTCCGGTGGCGCGAGTGATTCATGCTGCGATCATCCGGCACGATGCGCCTCGATCGGAATTACGCGACATTGTGCAGGAAGCCGCCCAGCTCGAAGTACCCAAACTGGAGCGATTTCTTCCAGTGCTTGCTACGATCGCTTTCCTGACTCCGTTGCTTGGACTGCTCGGGACCGTTGCTGGGATGATCGATGCTTTTGGCACGATCGCCTCAAGCGGCGGTTATGCGACAGTGACAGAGCTTTCGGGTGGGGTTTACAAGAGTTTGCTGACAACTGCCGCTGGACTTGTTGTAGCAACACCGACGTTTGTTGCTTACAGCTATCTCTCTTCCCGCGTAAACACCATCCTGCATGACATGGAACGCGCAGGCATTGAGATTGTCCACATGTTGACTGAAAGTCGCCCGATCAGTGGCATCATCAGTTTCCAACAACCTGAAGAGACGGCACGTGAGATTGAAGCACGGCACGATCTTTGACAACGGACGCCTCCCTCGGCTTGGATCGTCGCAGGCGTAAAGACCTTAAGGCACTTAATCGTGAAGCTCAGCAGGACAACAAATTATAACTTCGGATGGCTTTTGCTTATCGGCCTCGTCGATCTCGCTTTCCTGCTCGCTTTTTTCCTGTTACTGAGTTCCAATTTTATTCTGCAACAAGGCATTTCGATCTCGGCGCCGTTTTCGCGCTTCACGCTCGGTCCGCAGAGCAACCAGCAAATCATCAGCATCACGGGCGGCGCAGTTCCGGCCATCTATTTTCAGGACCAGCGAGTTACCATGGAGCAACTCGGGCCATTACTGGATGCAGCCAAGCGCAACGAGCAATCGATCATCGTTAAGGCTGACCGTTTCGCCTCTTATGAAATCGTCGCCGGAGTGACAAACGCTGCGCTTGAACACGGCATCACTTCCGTTGCCCTCGCTGCGACTCCGCCACGATGAACAGCGTCACCTCCGATAGCACTGCCGAGCCGCTTCTCTTTGGTTGGGATTCGCCTCGGCAACAGAAGGCAGTGCTTGCAACGTTCCTGGTGCTTTCACTGGTCGCGCACGCCCTTTGCTTTTACGTATTCCAAATTGTTTATCCGACACCAGTGGCGCTTCTGCCGCCGCCGGCCCGTGTCACATTTATCGCGCCCGATTCCGAAGAGGGTCGGACGCTGCTTCGTTGGATCGAGGCAGAAGATCCTGCGCTTGCTTTCACGACTCATCCGGCGCCGGGAGCAAGGCTTAGCACCCTTCCACGTGCTGAACATGTGCCGTCGTATTCCGCTTTACAACCGATTCTGAAAGATATCCCGCCACTGAAGCACGACCTGCGGATCCCGAGTTGCCAGCCACCAGGCGCGGTACAGTCTCTCTCGCGAAAAACCGCCTCTGCCCTAGTGAGCAGCAGAACAGTGATTTTCTTTTCCAAGGAACTCGATCAGTTTGGTGCTCCGAGTCTGCCAGCGTCGAGTTTCGTCGCCTCGAACGAAGAAGCACCTGAAACGATTCGGTTTCGCGTGGCAGTAAACGAAATTGGGGAAATTCGATATTGCTTTCCGATCAACTCGTCAGGCGACCCAGCGCTGGATGAACAAGCTCGCTTGCACGTAGTGCGTAGCCGGTTCGCGCCGAACACGGCAGCCGGCAAAGCTGGGTCGTCTCTCGTTTGGGGTATCGCCACAATTCAATGGGGCAGCGACGTCACGCGCCCGCGGCAAGCGCCGACAGCCAGCGTCACGCCGTGATTCGCGTCAGTCTTGCTGCTCTGGTCACGATTTATCTGCTGCTTTTTCTTGCGGCGGTGTTTCTATTCTGGATAGTTGGAGAATGGAACCGCCGGCGGCGAGAGCGACGGGCTCTTCAGCACCGGCTGCGTTGCGTGATTTGCGCGTTCGAATTTGAGGATCGGACCGATGCGCTGCTTCCCCGGTGCCCGCACTGTGGAAGTTTAAACGAACGATTCAGGATGGAGAATATTTGACATGGGAATGTGGATAGGCCGAAATCGCAAGGCACGCGTGACCTATGGTTTCGACGAGATCGCGCTTGTGCCCGGCCGCGTGACGATCAACCCAAACGAAGTTGACATCACGTTTCGTTTGCCCCGGAAAGAAGCGGAACCGCTCGAGTTGAAGATTCCGATCCTCGCCAGCGCGATGGATGGCGTGGTCGATGTGGGCTTCGCCATCGCCATGAACAAACTGGGCGGGCTTGCCGTTTTGAACTTGGAAGGAGTGCAAACACGCTACAAGAACCCGCAGGAAGTCTTGCAAAAAATCGTCGAAGCGAACAAGTCCGAGATTACTGCGCTGCTGCAGCGAATTTACCAGGAGCCTATCCAGCAGGATCTCATCGCGGCGCGTGTGCGTCAGATTAAGGATGCCGGCGTCGTAGCCGCGGTCAGTTCGATTCCTCAACGCGCGGCGGAGTTTGGGAAGATCGCGCAGGAAGCCGGCGCGGACGTTTTTGTGGTGCAGAGCACGGTTTCAACGGTCAAGCACATTTCGTCGGAGTATAAGTCGCTCGACTTGGAAAAATTTTGCCGTGAGATGCGCATTCCTGTGGTCGTGGGAAACACAGTCGCCTACGACGTGACTCTCGAGATCATGGAATGCGGGCCGGCAGCGGTCTTGGTCGGTGTAGGCCCCGGAGCCGCTTGCACTTCGCGCGGTGTGCTCGGACTCGGTGTGCCGCAGGTGACTGCCACCGTGGATTGCGCGGCGGCGCGCGATGCTTACTTCAAAAAGACATCACGATATGTGCCGATAATCACCGACGGCGGGATGAGCAGGGGCGGCGACCTTTGCAAGGCGCTGGCTTGTGGCGCAGATGCGGTCATGGTCGGGAGCGCGTTTGCCAAAGCGCACGAAGCGCCCGGACGCGGCTACCATTGGGGCATGGCCACTCCGCACGCCAATCTTCCTCGTGGCACACGCATCAAGGTGGGCGCGACCGGTTCGTTGAAGCAAATTCTTTTCGGCCCGGCCGAAGTTGACGACGGCAGCCAAAATCTCGTCGGCGCAATTACCACTTGTATGGGCAACGTAGGCGCACGCAATCTTCCTGAGTTCCAGCAAACTGAAATCATCATTGCGCCGTCGATCAGAACGGAAGGAAAACTCTTTCAGACGGTGCAAAACGTCGGCATGGGAACCAGTTGACGGTTCTACGCTTCAACGCTTTAACCCTATAACGTCATGGCCGGGCGCAGAGTAGTCATCACTGGTATGGGTGTTGTCACGCCGATTGGCAACGATCTCGAGACATTTTGGTCGAATCTGAAAAACGGCGTAAGCGGCATTCGTGCGATCGACGCGTTCGATACTGCCGGATACGATTGCCAAATCGGGGGACAAGTCGGCGATTTCGATCCAAAGCCGTTTTTCAAAAATCCGAAGGACGTGCGGCGTACCGACCGCTTTACACATCTTGCAATGGCCGCAGCAAAAATGGCGATGGCAGATAGCGGCGTGGATGTGGCCAATCTGAAGCAACGCGACCGGTTCGGCGTAATCGTTAGCACCGGAATCGGCGGCCTGAAAACATTGCAAGACCAGTTGCGAATCCTGTTGACGAAAGGACCCGGGCGAAACTCGCCGTTTACCATACCAATGTTGATCAGCAACATGGCCGGCGGTGTCATCTCGATGGAGTTTGATCTGCGCGGTCCGAATCTGTGCATCGTTACTGCTTGCGCCACGTCGAACAACGCCATCGGTGAATCCTGGCGAATCATCAAATCCGGCGACGCTGATATCTTCCTCGCTGGGGGTGCCGAGGCGTCGATTGTCGAGATTGGCGTGGCAGGATTTTCAGCCATGAAGGCGCTCAGCACGCGCAACGATGAACCCGAGCGCGCTTCGCGACCATTCGATCGGGACCGCGACGGTTTTGTGATGAGCGAAGGGGCAGGGGTCGTCGTCGTGGAGGAGCTGGAACATGCCAGGGCGCGCGGCGCAAAGATTTACTGCGAAATCACGGGATACGGTGTCTCGGCCGATGCCTACCATATGACTGCGCCGCCTCCGGATGGCGAAGGCGCCGCGCGCGCTATGAAACTGGCGCTGGAGCACGCGCGCATCTCACCCGAGCAGGTCGATTACATCAACGCGCACGCTACTTCCACGGACATCGGCGATCTTTGCGAAACCCGCGCCATCAAGCAGATCTTTGGCGAACACGCATATAAGGTTTCGATCAGTGCAACGAAATCGATGACGGGCCACTTGTTAGGCGGGGCCGGCGGAATAGAAATGGCCGCCTGCGCATTGGCCATCCGCGACTCTGTAATTCCGCCCACCATCAACCTGGAAAATCCGGGCGAAGAATGCGACCTCGATTACACGCCCAACGTTTCGCGCGAAAGGAAAGTGCGCGTGGCGCTCAACAATTCCTTTGGGTTTGGCGGCCATAACGCCACCCTGGTCGCCAGCGCGTTTGAAGGTTAGCCCCCGCCGCGGGACCCGCAATTGCGACGGTGCAATCGCTTTGACTAGTCACGCGTCACTTGGCACTGTTGACCATTCACTATTCCGATGCGGGCATAGCTTAATGGTAAAGTTCCAGCCTTCCAAGCTGGCTATGCGGGTTCGATTCCCGTTGCCCGCT
>DATFXC010000253.1:0-10842 GCA_035258625.1 Candidatus Udaeobacter sp.
TCGGCACGAATTGGTTCATGCCGGCATTCGTGAACAGCAAATTCGGCGCGTCGGGAAGAAGCGACGACGACGGCACAATGGTGTGCTTTTTCTCGCGGAAGAAATCGACAAATGATTGCCGTATCTCAGTCGAGGTCATGGGTAAGCACGAATAAACACGAATTTCAGGAAACCTGAAACCGCAAGCCCCTAGTATGGACAGCGCGCTGCGCTGTCCGGACGCCGCAGCGCGGCGTCCCTACCTCACGTCGCGAGGCTAGCTTTTGTCTTCGTCCAGCTTCACTTTGACAGCGGCTTCGATCTCGTCGTAAAGCGCCTTGTCGTTCTTTAAGACTTCTTTTGCGGCATCCCGGCCCTGCGCAAGCTGCGTCCCTTTGTAATTTAACCAGGAACCGCGCTTCTCGATGACTTGCTTTTCCAATGCCACATCGAGAAGGGCGCCGGCTGACGAAATTCCCTCATTGTACATGATGTCGAATTCGGCCTCAGCGAATGGCGGCGCTACTTTGTTCTTCACCACTTTGACGCGCGTGCGGTTACCCGTGACGACGCCGTCGGTCTGTTTAATTGCGCCGATGCGGCGGATATCGACACGCATACTGGCGTAAAACTTTAAAGCTTTTCCGCCAGGAGTGGTCTCCGGGTTTCCAAACATCACGCCGATTTTTTCCCGGATTTGATTTGTGAAGATACAGCAGGTCCGCGCCTTTGAAATGAGCGATGTGAGCTTGCGCAAAGCCGCGCTCATCAAGCGTGCCTGGGCGCCAACGGTCGCATCCCCGATCTCGCCCTCCAGCTCCGCTCTGGTAACCAGAGCCGCCACGGAATCCACTACTATGACGTCCAGCGCGTTGGAGCGGATCAGCGTCTCGCAGATCCGCAGCGCTTCCTCACCCGAGCTAGGCTGAGAGACGAGCAAATCGTCAAGATTCACGCCCAGTCTTTTTGCGTAGCCAGGATCCAGCGCGTGCTCGACGTCGATAAAGGCTGCGAGGCCACCGCGCTTTTGCGCCTGAGCGATGACGGTAAGTGCAAGCGTTGTTTTGCCGGACGATTCAGGGCCGAAGATTTCGACTACTCGGCCGCGCGGAAATCCACCGACTCCGAGAGCGCGGTCGATCAAAATGTTTCCAGTCGGAATGACATCGATATCGACGATCCTTTCCCCGCCCAAACGCATGATCGCACCTTCGCCGTAATCTTTCGCGATTTGCTGGATGGCCAGGTCGAGGTTCTTATTTCGCGCGGCAGCCAGTTTATCAGCGGCTGTTCTTTCTTCAGTCTTTGTCGCCATATCAGGAAGAATCTAACTACGACGCGCGCGAGCATTCGCCAAGAACAAAAGCGATGGCTGTCGACCGACAGCAATGAAAAGGGCGCGAGCATGGACGCTCGCGGCCTTAAAACTTCGACGGTTCTGATTCCTTACGAGACAGTGATCTTGCGGGGCTTGACGTGCTCGGCTTTGGGCAGAATCAATGTCACGAGGCCCTGACCGATCTTCGCGCTGATTTTGTCGGCGTCGATTGATGGATCGAGTTCGAACGCGCGCCGGAAATCTTCCAGACGCGATTCGCGATGAACCAGCGTTCCTTCCACCGCGGGAAGCGAACGCCGTCCGATAATTGTTAGCTCGTTGTTTTCGACCGAAATCTCGAGGCTGTCCTTTTTCACGCCCGGCATCTCAATCTCGAGCATATAACAATCACTAATTTCTGGGACGCTGGCCGGCGGCGTAATAAACTGCTCCGCCTGGCCGCGATCAGATTCGCGAGTTTCTCGGGTTAGAGTGTTCATAGTGGAAATCCCTTTCAGTTTTCCTGGGTTTAGCTCACTTGGATTTGTTTCGGTTTCGCTTCCTCAGCTTTGGGCAATGTCACCTTAAGAATTCCATCCTGGTAGGTGGCACTGACCTTACTGGCATCCACACGGGTTGGCAGTGTGATGCTTCGACGAAATGTGCCGACATAGCGCTCAGTGCGCTGAGCCGTTTCGCCGTTAGTGCTCTCGCGTTTCCGCTCGCCGCTGATCGTCACCGTCCCGTCGTGCAAAGAAATGTCGATGTCTTCCTTACGCATTCCGGGCAACTCGACCACGGCAACGAGATGATCGCCACTTTCGTAAAGATCGAGTGCGGGTGACCACCCGGTAAAAAGTTGGCCCGTGCGGCCAAAACTCGACCAGAACGGGATATCAAAGAACGAGTTCAACTCGTCCCGTAGATCGCTCCAGCGATCCAACGCCAACCACGGCGCCAAGTCTGGAGCTTGATAACGAATTAGATTCATGATTTTAAAATCTCCTTTTTTAGAATTGATGATTTTAAGTTCAGCAATTCGCATAGCGCCGCCCATGCCAGAAAAATGGTTAGGCAAGGCCGTAATTCTAAAGCCAATAAAGTAAGCTGGTTACAGCAGAGCGCGGCAACTCTTCACCGGCCAGCGGCTGGTCTGATCTGGCACAGGCCAGCTATCGACGTTGCAAACGTGGAGACAAAATTTCACTGTTCCTGCCGGGGTACGCTGCCAACTGCTTGACAATTTTGTCGTCAAACGGTTACCAGTCGCATTGTGACCTCGCTGAGCGAAAGTCGCTTCGAACTCGATGCGATGATCGCCGACATCGAGCTCACACTGGTCAGCATCATTCAAGGTGTGGCGCTCACGGTGCTGATCGAAACCTCGCGTGACGTGATTGCCAAATTGGATTGGATGATGTGGCCGTACGTGCTCTCGGGTCTGATCATCATCCTGGTCTTTTGGTCGCGTGTTGTGCTGCACATTCTTACTGTCATACGCTGGCCGTTAGAGTTCGGGCACAATTTTCTCTACATTGCCTGTGCGCTTGTGGAGGCGTTTTCATTCGCACAGCTTGGCAACCCCACGCGCTGGTTCGCGTTCGTAGCAGCATTTCTCGCCGTCGGTTGGTTGCTGTTTGCGTATGATCTGCGCCTCATTCGCATGCGAGTGCGGGATCGGACGGGAGATGTGAGCAGCCGGTTGTATGCGCTCGTGACGCGCGACCAATGGCTCAACCTCGGGTTGTTGTTGCCTGCTTTCTTTGTCGTGAACGTAGCCTGCGCGGTCGCAATTCATTTGCGGCCCGAGTTTTTTCTCGCCCGAGATGGGCATATTTGGCTGATCGCGCTCCAATTGATCGCTTTCGGAGGATATTTGTCATACGTCGTGATCTTCTATGCCAAGCTCGCGCCCTTGATTGCGCAAGCGCGCGCGGAATGGCGGGCAAAAAGCCGTGCCAATAGGACTTCCGCTTAGCTGACGAACACGCTCTCGCAGCCCTTAGCGAACCGTATCGCCTTCACCAGCGCGTACAATTGGTTTTACGTGTGAAGGCAATTCAAGTTTGCTGTCCAGATATAGGACTACGAAAGCGATACCGACTAGCGGCTGGAGAATTCTTTCGACGAAGCCCAAAGCGAAAGCGGAAATATTAAAACCGCTGGCTTTCTGCGCCTCAGTCATTTGTTGCAACAGCGCCTGCGGATCCTGTGTGGTCAGTAATTGATTGAGGTACTGGTGCAGTGTTCCCCATTGCGCACCGAGCGTCATTGCGAGCACGACAGCAAACCAAATCGAGGCGATGAACGCACCCCGCCACAATGGGCGTTGAAACCACGGAAGATCGCGTCCGCTGCGCGCCAGATCGCGACTTTCGCGCAATGACTCGATGAATCCCGCGTTCTCGAGAACGGCAAACTGCTGCCAAAACAGAACGTTCACGAAGAAACGACCGAACATCCAAACCTGCAGGATGAGCAAACCCATCGCGACAAGGACCAGCAACACCGACGAGGCTCCGGCAAGAGCCATGGCTGCAATCGCTAAGCCGAACACCATAAGTAGGAAGAACACGCCGTAGACGAAGATGCAGAGCGGCGCGACTCGCGGCCAAAACCTCACCGCTCCATTGAGCATCGCGACCAGACTGGTTCGGTTCCCTCGCATAATGTCAGCCGTGAGGATTTGGATTCCAGCGATGTAAACCGGCCACATCACGATCGACAGTATGAACATCAGAAACGCGAAGCCCGCCGCGAGAACGGAGAGTGTATCTACATTCGAGCCCTGCGGCGGTTGGACGAACGCAGTTGTTAGCTGACTGCATATTGACGGCAATAAGACCAGCAGCGTGAGGCCAAGGAATTGGAAAAAACCTTTTCGATAAATCTGAACTGTCTCCACTAAGATTTCAGCAAAGGTACGCCGCGCGACTGGTATGGGCGTTTGCTGCGGCAAAGGCTCCGAGATTGGCACGGCCGGTGGCACATTGAAGAGCCCAGGGATTTCTGCTGCTGTTGTCCAAAGATCGACATCGGCCCGACGCGCCTCATTGAGCGGCAGTAATCGCCCCTCCGCTTTCCACTCACGGAGAGTCTCGATGTTCGCCGGGCCGTATTCAGCGCCCTGCACACGCACGATCCACTCGTCGGTCACCCCTTGATCATCCAGCATCATGCATTCAGAATCCAGCATTCGCCTGCAATGAAACTGCTGCTGATTGACGGTCATTACTACGTTTACCGGTCGTTTTTCGCCATCCCGAATCTCTCCAATTCCCGAGGCGAACCGACCAACGCCATTTTCGGTTTTACGAAAACGCTGCGGTTAATGGCGAAACATTTGCAACCTGAACTGGGCGCGGTCGTCTGGGATGAAGGCCTGCCCCAGAAGCGAGTGGTCCTCCAACCTGCTTACAAAGAAACGCGCAAAGAAATGCCCAAACCGATGGTCCCGCAGCTCGAGTTTATCCAAAAGCTTACCCCTTTGCTGGGTTTCCGAAATATTTCCCTTCCGGATACCGAGGCCGACGACCTGATGGGTTGTTATACCATTGCCGCCTGTAAGCGGCCCGGAATGGAAGTGGTACTCGCAACCAACGACAAAGATTTGTTTCAACTCGTGGGTCCTTGCGTTAAAGTCTACACGACCGCGAAAGCGGATCTCGCGTCGCCCAAGGACGCTTTCACATTACTCGGCGAAGAGCAGGTTACGACGAAATGGGACGTTCCACCGAGGCTGATTGGTGACGTGCTCGCCTTGACCGGCGACTCAGTGGACAACATCCCCGGGGTCGGAATAGGCCGTAAAAGCGCTGCCGCGTTGATCCGTGAATTCGGTGGTCTTGAAGCGTTACTGAACAATGTCGACAAGGTGAAAAGCGTCCGGACGCGCGAGAAACTCGCGAACGCTCGAGAGAAGATATCGCAAAATCGGAAAATGGTCGATCTGGACTGTGAAATGGAATTGCCTGTGGCGATCGATGAACTGCGAATCAAGCCCGATTACGGCGCGCTCATATCGGCCCTGGAAAAATGTGAGTTTAAGTCGCTTCTTCAGGAGGTGCGCGACGAAGCAGCCAAAGTTGGGACCGTTGTGCAGGCAAATCTTCTGTAAAACGACGAGCGTCTCTGCGCAGAATCTACAGCCTCGGATCGCTCAAATGTACTCCAACCTAACTACCTCCGTAATCCTGGTACTTAGCGCACAGATATTGGCGCCCCTGCGAGCACAGACAACGACTTCAGCAATCGGGAACACGGTTACATTTCACGACGTAGCACGATCAGAATCCGCTACCCAACCGGCTCCGCCTTTAAGAGAGATTGCTGCAGAATTATCAGGAACTGTCATTGGTCAAATGCCGAACATTTTGATTCAATTTGTTCTCACTCTCCAAAACAATGGACCAGAAGAAGTCCAAATTCTGGATCGTCTGGAAAAGTTCTCTCAGCAATTGATCACGAGTACCAAGAAGCTGATACCGCTACCAAGGAGAGTTCCAAAGGATTTGCCCATGGTAGCTTTGCCAAAGGGCACACCTGACCGGAAAAACCGCGACGCGCCTTATCCCGCCCCCGTCCAGTTTCGCCAGATTACGACTAATACCTGCGTTAGTTACGAAAAAAAAGGAAACCGTAAGAATCCCTCCAGGTGG
Organism: Candidatus Udaeobacter sp.; assembly: GCA_035258625.1. Taxonomy (GTDB): domain Bacteria; phylum Verrucomicrobiota; class Verrucomicrobiia; order Chthoniobacterales; family UBA10450; genus Udaeobacter. The sequence continues at coordinate 5,956 of DATFXC010000253.1, forward strand.
AAGGGTACAGATTGCCTTCGACAGCGAGCGGGTCATTACGGAGAACCTTATCGAAGCGCTTCGAAACGAAGTGGGGGAAAACGCGAAATCCTTCAGAGCGAGAGCACTCGTGGACTTGCTCAACGCCTCGCCGCAGCCGGGCGTAGGCGGTCGCTTGCCAACTTCGAGCTGGCTGGTCTTGAAAGTCCCCTCGTCGTGATAGGTGATGCAAAGACTGCTTGCGCCCGTTTGAAGTGTGCAAAGCGGTTAGGCGTTGCGTTTACCGCATGCTTCCTTCAACCAGTATCCAGCCTCTCTCTCGTCCGTTTAAGCCTCTGAACACGGGAAATCGACCAGGCACGAATTTTTCGTAAAAAAGTTCGAACGCACACTGCTGCAGGCTGTCCAATCTAACAGGTTAAGGCGATTCGGGCGGTTGCACGAGTTCTTCTGAAGTTGTTTCTCCTTAGCGTGCGCTGCCCGAATCAATTTTTTTGTCAAAATTAGCCGGCGAGCAGCGACGTTTTGGGTGGCGTGTTCGATGATAGACGCCGTTGGATTTCACACGTATGGTGCGGCCTCCTCGCCTCCATGAACCCTGACGATTACGATGCCATCGCTGCGGCTCTTAAAGAGGACCTAGGAAATGGCGACATCACAACCGAGTTTTTCGTTCCCGAAGGGTTGCATGCCAGCGGACGCGTTGTGGCACATGAATCGGCGGTGATCGCCGGCACCGGGACAGCCGCGGAAGTTTTTCGGAAGGTTGATCACACGACTGACGTCCAGATCGTCCGAGCCGATGGTGATTCCGTAGTTGCTGGCGACGTCGTCATCGAAGTGCGCGGGCTTGCGCGTTCGATTCTCAAGGCCGAACGCGCTGCGCTAAATTTTCTTCAACGTCTCTGCGGCATCGCGACGCTCACCCGCCAGTTTGTTGACGCCGTCGGAAATCATCCGGCCAAAATACTCGATACGCGCAAAACAACTCCCGGGCTGCGCGTACTTGAAAAGGCTGCGGTTGTCGCCGGCGGTGGCGTTAATCACCGTTCTGGCTTGTACGATATGGTCCTCGTAAAGGACAATCATCTTGCGGCCCTCGGAGGGCTTTCAGGCTTTGCCGATCAAATTCGCCGGCTTCGCCAGGAACGTCCCAATATCCGCATCGAAGTGGAGGCTGACGATTTGGAGCAGGCGCGGGCTTTTGTCGAGATCGATGGCATCGACGTAATCCTTCTGGACAACATGGTTCCAGCTCAGATTCGGGAAGCTCTGGCGCTGAGAAGAAACAACATCAAGTTCGAAGCGAGCGGCGGCATCACGCTGAAAAACGTGAGGCGAATCGCAGCTACCGGCGTTGATTACATTTCTATCGGCGCGTTGACGAACTCTGCACGCGCGGTCGATCTCGGGCTGGAAATGAATCATGCCCACGGTTGAGAAGTTCGACCGGTTGATCGCTGATCAACTGAAGACCAAAGCTCCCGGCGCCATCATCGGTCGGGAGATTATTGTGCTCGAACAGACTAGCTCGACTAATGACGACATTTCGCGGGTAGCATCGACGGATGGTCTTCCTTCGATACCAGAGGGCTTGGTTGTTTTCGCGGAACATCAAACCGAGGGGCGCGGTCAGCGTGGGAACCGCTGGGAATCAACCGCGGGCAAAGGTCTTTGGTTTTCAATTCTGTTACGACCCGAGATTCAGCTGAGCGACTCGGGACGGCTCACGATTTGGGCGATCGAAACGATCTCGGACGTGATTCGCGCCACGTTTGGCCTGAAGCCCACGATCAAGTTGCCTAACGACGTCCAGCTTTATGGGCACAAAGTAGCGGGCGTGCTTGTGGAGATGCGCGCACAATACAAGGCGCCGCACCTGGCTGTGGTCGGAATTGGAATTAACATGAACCAATGCCGCGACGATTTTCCCGCCGAGCTTCAAGACAAGGCCGTATCTCTCGCGATGGCGTTAGACCGGCAGGTGGACCGTCAGAAGTTTGCCGTCGCTCTCCTGCGAAAGCTCGATCTTACGTATCGGGAAAAGTTCTCGAAACCAGTCGGATTTAATTCCTCCCCTGCTCCGACAACCACTCGCGATAAGCGCGCGGCGAAATTTCGGATGGCTTGATTTCGCTGCGCCCACCCCAAAACACGTTTGTGTAAGAAACCGCGATATCACTCGCGTGGAGATGTTGATCAATCGCCGCTTTATGATCTAGGAGCAGTCGCTTATCCGTACCGTGCGCCACAGCCATGATATTCACGTTCCTGAATTCCGGGCCGGCTTCGCGCCAGTAGCAATGCGTTAAAATGTTATGCCGGCCGACCTCACCTCCGGTCTCAACTTCCCGCCCCGGAGGCACCGCCCAGTGAAACAGCGCGTTGAACCGCGTGACGCGCACACCGCCTAAGGATGGTTTGACGTGTTCGAGGAAGGTTGAAAAACGCCCGACAATCTTTCGCGCATTCAAATCTTCGGCTACGCGACAGAATTCCTCGAGCGATACGCCGGCTTCATTTGCCCGGGAAACCCACGGCGACGGCCTGACTTCCTCCGGAGTGAATTCGCGCTTAAGAGCAAGCAGAACATTCCATTCGTGTTCGCTTAGCTCGACTCGCTGCACCGGAATCATTTGCGCCGGCTGATCAGCCTTGCTTCCGGGCTCAATCGTTTTACGCCGAACATGTCCAACGCCGAGTGTGAAAATCCCTTTCGCCGGCATGAGACGAAAATGCTCGGCGCCAACTTTTTTCGTCAGCAATTCACAGTGCGCTTGCAGCGAGAATCCCTGAGGAACCTTCAGAGTTGTCCAAAGTTTGTAGTCCGATCCGGCGCTGGCGGTGTCGGTCGACCGAAGCACCACATGTCCGGAAAACGGATCGCGCTGAAACATCCAGTCGAACGCGGCGTCGATCTTCTCTTCCGGAACCTTCCATGCCACCAGAGCGCCTTCAGCCAGGTTTGTCGCAAGCAAAGTTTGCCGGACCCGCCGGATCGTCCCCGCGCGCAACATCGCGGCGATGCGCGTCATCACCACCTCGACAGGCACAGCGGAGTGATTCGCAATCTCCTGGAACGGCTCGCGAACAAATCCTTCGATCTTGTCTTCCGAAATCGCGAGAATTTTCGCGTTAAGCGGATCGTTGTGCTCAACCGGCAGCATGCCAATTAATCTGCCGCGCGGGCAAACTTGTCCAACTTTACGCGCCGCTTTTCAGATTGCGCAAATAAACACCGCCGCAAAGTGACAGCTACTGCCGGCCAGCACGAACAGATGCCAGACGAAATGGCCATAACGCAGCCGCTCGTTCGCGAAAAATAAAGTACCTGCCGTGTAAGCGATGCCACCGACGATCAACCAAAGGAGCGCCGAGAACGGAATTGCCACCGCGAGCGGACGTATGAGCGTGAGTCCGATCCAGCCCGTTCCGAGATAGAGAGTCATCGCAAGTCTCCGATGACGCAGCACGCCTCGTGTTGCTTTCATGATGACGCCGAAAAGCGCGAGTGCCCAGACGATCCCGAGCATCGCTAACCCGCCACCGCCGCGTAACGGACCCAAGGCAAATGGCGTGTACGTTCCCGCGATTAACAAAAAAATCGCCGCGTGATCTACTACTTGGAGAAGAGATTTCGCATGAGTCTGGGGCCAGGCGTGATAGAAGGTCGATGCCAGATACACGAGCAACATCGTCGTGGTAAAGATGATCGTACCAATGAAAAAAGAGATGTTACCATGGTGGAACGCTGCCAGAAGCAGAATCGGCGTGCCGATCATCGCACCCACGAGCCCGATCCCATGGCTGATTCCATTCGCCACTTCCTCGCCGGCAGATTGTGTCCAGTTCGGCAAGGGCAGCGACTCGTGAATAGCATTCATCGCACGCGATCATGCAACGCATATTGAGCGGATTTTGCCAGACAAAAAATGTTGCCGTGCTGTACCGCGCCAGATGTTAAGGTTAGAGCGCTTGCCGGCCCATAGCGTTGCATAGGCAGATTGTACGCTGAACGTTTGCTGAAGTGATCAGAGCGATTCTTTTCGACGCCGTCGGGACGCTTTTTTTTCTCACGAAAACAGTGGGCGATCATTACGCTTACGTCGGTCGCGAGGTCGGATTAGATCTCGATGCGCAGAAAACGGAGCGCGCATTTCACACCGCTTGGAAACAGATGTCGCAACGCCCGGCAATCGACGGTCCACGCGAAAATGACGATAAAGGCTGGTGGCGCGAGCTGGTCGGTCACGTGTTTGATCAGGTCAGGCCTTCATTGAGCGAACTCGATCGGGATAATTTTTTCGAAGTCGCTTACGACCACTTCGCGGAACCAGGGGTGTGGGAGGTTTACCCGGAAGTTCCCGGCGTTCTGCAGCAATTGCGAAAAAGCTTTCAGCTCGCCGTCATTTCAAATTTCGACGGCCGGCTGCGATTCATTCTCCGGCGCTTGGGCATTTCCAATTATTTCAGCTACATCTTTATTTCGAGCGAACTCGGCGCAGACAAACCCGACCCGGAGATTTTTCGCCGCGCAATCACGATAATGCATCTAAATGCAAACGAGATCCTTCATGTCGGCGATGATTTAGAACGCGATTGGGAAGCGGCGAAGGCAGCGGGCCTTTCAGTGTTTCAATTAGATCGGCCGCGAAATTCGCTGCGCGATTTGCTAACTTGGGTCGGCCGGGACTCGAACCCGGAACCAACGCCTTAAAAGGGCGTGGTTTTAAGAGTAAATTCTGTTTCCGTTGACGTGTGGTTGACAAATAGAGCTTCTTTTGCTACAGTCCGAATCATGCGTCAAACCACCATCCGTAGAACGACATTTAAGGTCAAACGAAGAAAAAAGACAGAGCGTTATTACTGCGTTACCCTTCCGAAATACGGTGGCGGGAGGACGCGGCG
>DATFXC010000254.1:0-6573 GCA_035258625.1 Candidatus Udaeobacter sp.
GCAGCCCGGCGTGTGCTGTCGCAGTTTCGTCTTTGCCCGGCGTTCGGCGATGATTCCGGAATAATACGCGCGCTCATATTCCGATTTCACGCGGGTCAGCAGTTCCTTCGTTTGCGTCTCGCTGACGCCGTACCCTTTTTCAAAGCGATCGGTGAACGCGAGCAAAAGCGTGATGATGGCCCGCTGGTTATCGGGATCGACAGCAAGAATATCGAGGCAGATGCTCTCCGCTTCGCCAGGCTCATTGAGCAAACGATAGCGCTCAGCCTTCTCCAGCGCGGCGGGAATGGCATCTTTGTGAAGTTGTTTCAGTTCGGGCATGGTCGCTTTGCGACAGTTAACCGGTTACAAGTGTTACATGGCTACATGGTTACATGGCATCCATCTTTTGTAACATTGTAACTCTTTTAACGTCTGTAACGTCTTAGTTATCCGATTTCTTCTTCAACCGTCGCCAGAACCACCCAAGCGGATCAAAAAATTTGTCCACGACGCGTTCCTTTAACGGAATGATTCCGTTGTCCGTGATTTGAATGCTTTCGGGGCAAACCTTGGTGCAACATTTGGTGATGTTGCAGTAGCCGATGCCCTGCGTATTTCGCAATTCTTCGATGCGATCCTCCGTATCGAGCGGATGCATTTCCAGCGCGGCGACGTGAATCAGAAACCGCGGCCCGATAAATTTGTCATACATCGCGTGATCGCGCAGGACGTGACAGACGTCCTGGCACAGAAAACATTCGATGCATTTCCGGAATTCCTGCACACGATCGATGTCTTCGTGTTGCATACGCCATGTGCCGTCCGGCGCATCCGGCGGTCGCGGCTTGAACGGTTTGATCTTTTTCTTCACTCGAAAATTCCACGAGACATCCGTTACCAAATCCTTGATCACGGGGAAGGCTTTCATCGGTTCGATCGTAACCGGTTTTTCCAAGGGCAAATCACTCAGCCGCGTCATGCACATGAGCTTCGGCAATCCGTTCACTTCCGCGGAGCACGACCCACACTTGCCCGCCTTGCAATTCCATCGACACGCAAGATCCGGCACCTGCGTTTGCTGGATGTCGTGCACGGCATCGAGCACGACCATCCCTTCGGAGAACTCCGTCGTGTAATCACGGAACTCACCGCCGTTGGTGTCGCCGCGCCAGATTCTGAAGGTGGCCGAACTCATAAGGCCAGCGATCTTTCCGGGGAGCGCACGCGTTCCGCGTGCTGGTTGTGGCGTTCCGCCGCAACGAACTTTCCTCGACGGTTTGGTCGTGTGCTGAGTAACCACTCTAAAGAAAAGTCCGCGAACGTCTGGAGACGTTCGCCGGCACGCCGAAGGCGTGCGCTCCCCAATCCTGCAGTGCCGGGTGTTAGGCTCATTTCATCTCTTCAATAATTCGCTTCAAATAATCGGGCATTTCTGGCAACGGTTCCAATCGGACTTTCATCGATCCATTCTCGGATTTGGAGACAATCGTGTTCACCTTTGAAAACCGGTCGTCCTTTTCTGGATAGTCTTCGCGAAATTGTGCGCCGCGGCTTTCTTTCCGCTCGAGTGCGGCACGTGTGATCGCCTCCGATACGGTAAGGAGATTCTTCAAATCGATGGTAGTATGCCAACCGGGATTGTATTCGCGGTTGCCTATAACTGCGGCGCGATTCGCCCGCTGTTTGAGTTGCTGCAACCGGCCAAGTGCATGCTCCATTTCCGATTCCGTTCGAACGATTCCGACATTGTCCTGCATCAATTCCTGTAAATCCTTTTGGATTTGGTACGGATTCTCGCCGTCGCCTCGGTTGAATGGAGCGAGCGCTTCGCGCGCGGCGGAATCGATCTGGTCGTTGTGGAGTTCACCTAACGAGTTCTGCTTCGCGAACTCTGCCGCGAATTCGCCTGCGCGTTTCCCAAACACCAATAGATCGGAAAGCGAATTGCCGCCGAGGCGATTCGCGCCGTTGATTCCCGCCGCACACTCGCCTGCTGCAAAGAGTCCCGGCAATCGGCTCATCTGTGTGTTGGGATGAACGCGTACGCCGCCCATGATGTAATGGGTGGTTGGGCCGACTTCCATTGGCTCCTCTGTGATATCAATGTCGGCCAGTTGTTTAAATTGGTGATGCATGCTCGGCAGCTTGCGTTTGATGTGTTCTGCCGCGTTCGGAATTTTCGATTTGATCCACGAGATATCGAGGAACACGCCGCCATGCGGGCTTCCCCTGCCCTCTTTGATCTCGCTCACGATGCAACGCGAGACGTGATCGCGCGTGAGTAACTCCGGCGGGCGGCGCGCGTCTTTGTGTCCCTGACAATAGCGCCAGCCTTCCTCCTCGTTGTCGGCGGTCTGATGTCGATAATTTTCCGGGATCGACTCGAACATGAAACGTTTGCCTTCTTTGTTGGTCAAAATGCCGCCTTCGCCTCGCACACCCTCGGTGACGAGGATTCCCATCACGCTCGGCGGCCACACCATGCCAGTGGGATGAAACTGAACGAACTCCATGTCGATGAGTTCTGCGCCAGCCTCATACGCGAGAGCGTGTCCATCTCCGGTATATTCCCAGCTGTTGCTTGTGATTTTGTAGGCGCGACCGATCCCCCCGGTAGCCAGCACTACAGCTTTCGCTCGAAAGATTTTGAAACGGCCACGTTCTCGCTCGTATCCGAACGCGCCCACTACGCGGTCCCCATCTTTGAGCAGCCACAAAATCGTGTGCTCCATGTACACATCGATACCTTGATGCACGCCGTGATCTTGCAGCGTGCGGATCATTTCCAGTCCGGTGCGATCGCCCACGTGCGCGAGCCGCGGATATTTATGGCCGCCGAAATGTCTTTGCAGAATCCGGCCGTCTTGAGTGCGATCGAAAACCGCGCCCCACGCTTCAAGTTCTCGGACTCGATCGGGCGCTTCTTTCGCGTGCAGTTCAGCCATACGCCATTGGTTCACGTATTGGCCGCCGCGCATCGTGTCGGCAAAATGCACTTTCCAATTGTCGCGCTCATCGACATTGGCCAGTGCAGCAGCGATGCCGCCCTCGGCCATCACTGTGTGCGCTTTGCCCAACAACGACTTGCAAACCAGTCCCACACGAACGCCGGCGGCCGAAGCTTCAATTGCCGCTCGCAAACCCGCGCCGCCCGCGCCGATTACAAGAACGTCGTGCTCGAAAGTGTCGTAGTCGGGCATGGTGACAGAAACAAACTGCGGCTAAATAAGCCGCACATCATGCCAGACGCCCATTGCACAGAGTCGCACGTAAAGATCGGTAAAGCCGACCCAGAACAGACTCAGCCACGCCCAAAGCATGTGTCGGCGAGTCAAACAACTCACGCAGGCGTAGGCGCGATAACAGGCTGGCGATTTTGCAATTTGATCGCGAAATCCTCCGATTAGATGCCGCAAGGAATGGCATCCAAATGTATAGCCGCTGAGCAAGTACACGTTGGTGGCGAGCACGATCGTGCCGATGCCGATGCCGAATGAATTTTTGCCAGTCGCTGGATCGACAAACCAGAGCGCTTTCCAAACGTCATATGCCAGGATCAAAATAAACAAGAGCCCTAGATAGAGAAAATAACGATGCACATTTTGCATGATGAGCGGAAACGAACGCTCGCCCCAGTAGCTCTTACGCGGCTCGCCCACAGTGCATGCGGGCGGATCGGCCCAGAACGCTTTGTAGTAAGCGCCACGATAATAATAACAGGTCAGCCGGAAGCCACCCGGTGCCCAAAGAATTAAAAGCGCCGGCGAAAATAGAAGCCACTGCGGCCACCAGGCCGGTTTCGGTCCAAACCAACTATGGGGCGAATCGCCAAACAGTTCCGGCGAATAAAACGGCGAGACGTAATTGCCGAAGAAATAATCTTTTCCCTGAAACGCCGCCCACGTGGAGTAGACGATGAAAATCGATAATCCGACAAAAACGAGGAGCGGCTGGACCCACCAAACGTCCGCGCGCGTCGTTTCTCCGAACGACCGCTGGGGTAGCGCCTTCGTTCCATTCATTCGCCGTCCGCTTCCTCGACTGGCAGCTTCGCCTTTTTCCACGCTTCCCAACTACCGGGAACATTCCAAAGATCATTGAAGCCTGCGGATTTCAAAATGCTCGTGGCGATGCTCGCGCGATACCCGCTGCCGCAATAAACCGCAGTCGGTTTGTCGCGATTGAGCTCCTTAATTCGGTTGCGCAATTCGGGAACAAAAATGTGATGCGCGCCGGCAACATGCCCCTTCTTCCATTCACCGGGCGAGCGCACATCGACAACCTGCAACGAAGACTTGCGTTCATTCAGCTCATGCACGCTCATCTGCCCGATGCTTTCCAGCCGATAGCCCGCCGCGTGCCACGCTTTCATTCCGCCGATCAAATAACCGGCAAATTTGGTGTAACCGGTTCGAACAAATAGACGCAGAATTTTTTCAAGGTCATCATCTTCCTCGAGCACGAGAAGAATTGGCTCTTCTGGATCGAGCAGCCAGCCTGCCCAAATTGAGAGGATCGGCGTGCCGGCAATGTTAAGTGCGCCAGCAATGTGCCCTCCGCCAAACGCCAGCATGTTGCGCACATCAACAAGGACGCCAGCCTTCTTCTCGATCGCGTCTTTGAAAGCCAGGGGAGAAAGGCCGCGAACGCGTGGAAGGCTTCCAAGCACCTGAGGGCCTTCCGCATTCACCTTCTTCATCAGCGGATAGTAGCGGGGCACCGGGGGGGCTGTTTTAATTGCAAAATCGGTGAAGCTTTTTGCGTCTTTGAACTGCAAAAAATTATTAAATTTCCTTTCGTAACCGATCGTGCTGCTCAACCGCGCGCCGATGTCCGCTCCACAGGGCGAGCCGGCGCCGTGATTGGGATAAATTATCACGTGATCGGGGAGGCGGAGGTAGAAATCGTGCAGCGTGTGGAATTGTTGTTCGGCAAGTTGCCCGGTGAATTTCTTACCTAACAAGTCCGGGCGTCCCGCGGAAGAAACAAAAAGCGAGTCACCCGTAAGCACAGCCCACGGCTCTTCAGGATGATCTGCCTCTGAGAGCAAATACGACATGTGCTCCGGCGTATGCCCCGGGGTGTGGCGCGCGGTTACGATCACTTCGCCAAATTTAAATCGATCGCCATCCTTGATTTTCTCGGGGTTAAAACCGTACTCTGCGCCGCCCTCGCCGCTGGCGTAAATCTTTGCCGTTTCCAATCGCGCGCACAGTTCGCGCGAGCCGCTCACCAGATCGGCGTGAATATGGGTCTCGAAAATGTGCGTGATAGCTACGCCGGCCTGCCGCGCCGCTTCAATGTAAACGTCGCAATCGGCTCTTGGATCAAAGACCGCCGCCACTCCTTCGTTATCGTCGCCGACGAGATAAGAAAGCTCAGCGATTCCTTCGGTCTGAATTGTTTTAAAAACGAGTGACATCGCCGAGACTTAACGCGAAGGGCCACTGGAGTTCAACCGTTTGTGCTGTAGCGAGGCCGCTGACCGCCGTTTGATCGGGTTTCGGCGCTCAGAGAGCGCCGCTACAGTTCACTGCACTTCGACCTCGATCGGCAGAAGATGGTTGATCATGTAAGTGCCACGATCAGGATCGCGATTCACTGGTTGGGTTCGGCCGAGCGAATCGGTGGCGCGCGCGATGAGAGTTTGTTTCCCCGCTTGCGCCGGTGTTTGCCAATCGAATTCCCACAATCGCCACGCGTTCGACTTCGATTCGCCAAGCAATTTTGCATCGTTCCACGTTGCGCCGCCGTCCGTGCTCAGCCCGACTTTCGTGATTTCCGCATCGCACGCCCAGGCAGCTCCGCGAACACCGACGCTCGTATTCGCAGGCACCGTCTCGCCTTCCGCCGGATGCGCGATCTCCGCCTTGACCTGCATCTCGGTTAGTGGCGCCAATTCAGCGATCTCCTCTCCCCTCTGCCAGTGTCCGTAGTCAGTCCTCTGCCAATACGCGTAGTCGATCGTTTGATAGTATCCGCTAAACGGACGGTCGATGACGATGATGCGCTGGAGCCATTTGACCGACGCCATCGCGTACCAGCCCGGCACAATTGCGCGCACTGGAAAGCCGTGCTCCGGTGGCAGGTCTTCGCCATTCATCTTGTAGGCCAGCAGCACATCGCGGTGCGCTTTTTCGAGCGGAATGCTGCGCGCAAACTTCAATTCGCCAGGCGGACTCTTCGGTTCCTCGAGAATGCCCCCGTCGGTTCCTTCGAGAACTACCTCCCGCGCGTTTGGTTTGGCGACCGCTCGATCGAGCAAGCTGGAGAGTGGTACGCCAGTCCACTCCGCTGTGCCGACTGCGCCGAGTCGCCATTGTACGCCCTTCACTTGCGGTTCGAGAAAATTTCTGTTGTTTCCCGCGCATTCCAAAGTCACCGGGGCCGTCACTGACTCGAACGTCATCAGTTGTTCGTAATTGATACCGAAAGGTTTTTCCACTTCGCCCTCCACCTGCAACCACCACGCATCGCGATCGATCGCCGGGATTGGAAAATGCGTTCGAACGTAGAACGATTTCGTTGGCGTAAGAAAATTGTCCAGGCTCGAGAACGGCATCTCCAGGTTCAGCGGGCTTTCGCTGCGCA
>DATFXC010000255.1:0-5176 GCA_035258625.1 Candidatus Udaeobacter sp.
AGCGCGCTTTGGCGATCACACCGATGCTATCTTTAGACGACACAACATGAAGAGCGTCGGTTATTGGGTGCCGGAAGATCCGCCGAGTTCGCAGAACCTGTTCATTTATGTCCTCGAACACCCGAGCCGCCAGGAAGCGGAAAAGAATTGGGCAGCGTTCCAAGCCGATCCGGAATGGAAAAAGGTGAAGGCCGAGTCGGAGGCGCAAGGGCCATTGGCAGACCATATCGACCGATACTTCTTGGATCCGACGAGCTTTTCGGCGCTTAATTGAAGTGACGAGGGACGATCGACGAGTTACAAGAGAGCAAGAACCGACTAGCAATAGTGAGGAGTTAAGAAATGAGAACACTACAAACTTTACTTTCGACGGCTTGGTTACTCCTTGGAGTATTGCTGACGGCAGGCGAGTCGCCGTCGGAACGGATTGTATCGAAATACTCCAGCACCGCGCGCGCGAAGAGTATCTCGTTTCAAGAAGATGGTGACAAGAGCGATCCAGGATTTCACGGAGTGTTTCCGGGATTCGGCGGTTACCAGCTCGAGTTTATCGGCGGCGATGAGCGCAGCTGGATCAACATCAAATTCGGCAAACAGACGGTGAATCTTTATTCGGCAACAATGGAAGCGGCCGACGGAACTTTCCCGCACAAGGCCAATGACGTGGTGGAATGGCGCGGGGTGGAGAAAAACGGCCGCTTCACGCCCTACGCAATTATTTACCGGATCAAAGCTGGCAATGACGAAACACGGAAAACGCACGCGCGTCTTGTTGTGATCAAGCTGGATCGCGAACGGTCGGCGGTGATTGGACATTCTGAAGGTCCCAACGAAGACGCCGAGGCAAAAAAAATCGCAGACGGCGCCCGTCCGCACTGACCAAAGAGATCTCTCAGGAAAGCAGCATTCCAGCTAAAGTGACTTGCGCTGAAGCTCCAACAGCTTGTTGTCTGTCAGCTAAAAAGCTGGGCTGGTTAATCTCCGATGATCTTCACCAACACTCGCTTTTTTCTTCTTCCATCGAATTCGCCGTAGAACACTTGTTCCCATGGCCCGAAATCCAATTTGCCTTTGGTGATGGCGAGGACAACTTCGCGCCCCATGATCTGGCGCTTGAGGTGCGCGTCGGCGTTATCTTCGCCGGTCCGGTTATGCTGATAGGCGGTGGTCGGCGCGTGTGGAGCCAATCTTTCCAACCACAGCTCATAATCGTGATGAAGCCCCGGCTCATCATCGTTGATGAATACCGAGGCGGTAATGTGCATCGCATTAACCAGGCAAAGCCCCTCCTTTACGCCGCTTCGGTGAACCAGTTCCTCGATCTTCGGTGTGATGTTGACGAACCCGCGGCGACCTCCCACTTCGAACCAAAGATGTTCTGTGAGTGATTTCATATCGGGATGTTGATGTTTGATTGGTGAAAGCGTAAAGCGCCGTTGGGAGGCGTGAGTCGATTGGGTTTCAAACCCAGGGCTTCGCTACTTCACGCGTTTGCCGTGTTTGATGATCAGGTCTACACGTTGCAGGAGATCGATGTAACGCAGCACATCGCCCTTGACGGCAATGATATCTGCAAACTTACCTTCACTGATCGAGCCATAGTCCTTGTCCACTTTCATCATCACAGCGGGCCAGTAGGTGGCCGCGCGAATAGCAGTTATCGCGTCGACGCCGAGGTGATTGACCCATGCATCCAGCTCGTGCCAGGTGGAGCTGTTGTGAAATTTCATCGGTATGCCGCTGTCGGTGCCGATGAGCAAAACCACCCCGGAGTCCTGTAGTTGCTTAAACTTGTGCCGCACTGTCTTGGCGCGCAGCGGTGTGATCTGGTAGTAAGCGAGCTGATTCGGGTGCGCGATCGAGCGCTTGATGTCTGCGGCGATGTCGGGAGGGATGCCATCGTAGTTGGCTGGATCATCCAGCGGCTCGGGATTGTCGACTAACGACTCGTAATTGATGAATCCTTCGATGGTTGGACACCAGAAAAGCGGGCCCAAACTCATTTTCGCAGTGCGCTCACGCAGCGCGTTCAGGACGTCGTCGGGATACCCCGGTGCGGCTGCGAGGCCCGTATGCTCAAAGCAATCGACGCCAGCGGCAAGTCCACGCCGAATTTCTTCCGCACGATGTGCATGGGCCACCACAGGAAGTTTACGCGCACGCGCTTCGTCGACGACGGCTTTCACTTCGTCCATCGTCATCTGGTCCTGGTCGATGAGCTTGATGATATTGACTCCCGCATCAGCGAGCTGTTTCACTTTAGCTTTGCCATCGGCCGCGCCTTTGACGCCCCAGCGAAAGTAATCGGTGCCAGGATAAGGCTCGTGCTGAATGAACGGGCCGGCGACGTAAAGAGTAGGGCCGGGAATTTCGCCGCGATTGATACGGTCGCGCAGACTAATGCTTTCCTTTAGCGGACCACCGAGATCGCGAGCGCTGGTCACACCGGCCATGAGGAGTTGTCGTGCGGCCGCTGGCATGATCTCGCCACCGAGACGCGGCGGATAGGTTTTGTCCCAATACGCGTAATCGCTGTGACCGAGTATCATGGTATGGACGTGGCAATCCCAGAGACCCGGCAAAACGTCCATGCCTTCGGTGGAAATAACGTCGGCATCCGCCGGCACCTGCAGGGCGCCGATCGTCCCCACGGCGGTAACTCGCTCGTTGTCGATGATGATCACACTGTTCGCAAGTGGATGGCCGCCAAAGCCGTCAATGAGGCGGCCACCGACGAGCGCGAGGGGACGAGCCTGTGCCGATACAAGCATGATAAAGAACAGGCACGCTCGGCTTAGCCAGAGATTCATGGTGGACCGATATTGCCGCAGAAGTGACGACTGACAAGTGATCAACTTTCGAAAAGGTACGATTTGCCGTACGAGACGCTTTCCGATGCTTATCAGCCAAGGGAATCGCTATCGCGTTGGACTTCTCTCTTTTGGGATACTAAAAAATCTCTCACATGCACAATGGCGGCGGTGAAGTCGCACGTAAAGTACCGCTTTTCGATCGACATGGCGTCCTTGAAATCGGAGTGAGAGTAGGATTTTGAGTCACGAAACGATCGCCGGAACAGCGTTTAAACAGACGAACCGATCACGAACAATGCAGTCGAAGGACATGGAATCCCTTTGGACACCGGTTAGGCCGCTCTGAATCGGAAATAAATCATTATGCGCGCAACCGTGATGTATAGCGCTGGCGACGTTCGGATCGAGAAGGTGCCCGATCCGCAAATCATCGAGGCGACTGACGCTGTCATTCGCGTCACCCGAGCGTGCGTTTGCGGGAGCGATTTGTGGCCATATCAAAAAATGGAACGCAGCGACACCGGTCGCGTGATGGGGCACGAAGCGATAGGTGTGGTCGAAGACGTCGGTGCAGACGTTCGAAAAATTAAGCGGGGTGATTTCGTTATCATGCCGTTCGCGTTCTCGGATGGCACATGCGCGTTTTGCCACGACGGGCTTCAAACGTCGTGCATCCATGGCGGATTTTTCGGTACGCCAGAGGTCGCCGGAGCACAGGCCGAAGCCGTACGGATTCCTTTGGCAGATGGAACCCTCTTTTCGCTGGGCGTGCACGCAGACGAGGCGCTTATGCCATCGTTACTCACGCTCTCGGACGTGATGGGCACCGGACATCACGCCGCGATCATCGCGAAGGTGAAACCAGGCAAGAGCGTGGCCGTTGTCGGCGACGGAGCCGTGGGATTGTGCGGTGTCATCGCTGCGAAGCGATTGGGCGCTGAGCAGATTATTATTCTGGGACGCCATGCCGACCGCATTGCACTCGCTAAGGATTTCGGCGCGACAGACGTTGTGAGTGAGCGAGGCGACACGGCTGTGGAGCAAGTTCGCGCACTGACCGGTGGCTACGGCGTGCACTCAGTGCTGGAATGCGTCGGCCTTGAACAAGCAATGAATACCGCGATCAGCATCGCTCGTCCGGGTGGCGCGGTGGGGCGCGTCGGCGTTCCGCAGGAGCAGACGATTCCCGGATCGGAGCCTGCGTTTTACAACAATGTCACGGTCGGCGGCGGGCCTGCGCCGGTACGTGCTTATATCGAGGACCTCTTACCGGATGTTCTTGAGGGCAACATCAAACCCGGGCGAGTGTTCGATCGAACCGTCGGCATCGACGGCGTTCCGGATGGTTACCGAGCGATGAACAATCGGGAGGCTATCAAGGTGATGATCAAGACCTAATGCATTCTTAGAGGTTACTAAATGAAAAAGCGCAAACTTGGAAAGAGCGGATTGGAAGTGTCGGCGATCGGACTCGGCTGCATGGGGATGAGCTTTGGGTACGGCCCGCCGAAAGACAAGCAGGAGATGATCGCGCTGCTTGGCACAGCCGTGGAACGCGGCGTCACATTCTTCGACACCGCCGAAGTTTATGGCCCGTTCACGAACGAGGAACTCGTGGGCGAAGGCCTCGCTCCGTTTCGCGAGCGAGTGGTGATCGCCACGAAATTTGGATTCAAACTCGATCCGAAGAGTGGTCGGTCCATCGGCGTGGACAGCCGGCCAGAGCGCATCAAGGAAGTTGCTGAAGCTTCGCTGAAACGACTCAGGACGGACGTTATCGATTTGTTCTATCAACATCGCGTTGATCCAGAAGTGCCGATCGAAGACGTAGCGGGTGCGGTGAAGGAGCTGATTGGGCAGGGGAAGATCAAGCACTTCGGCTTGTCAGAGGCAGGAATGGATACGATCCGTCGCGCGCACGCTGTTCAGCCGGTCGCCGCACTCCAAAATGAATACTCGCTGTGGTGGCGGCGCCCCGAAGACGAAGTGTTATCCGCGCTCGAAGAGCTTGGAATCGGTTTCGTTCCGTTCAGTCCTCTGGGGAGGGGTTTTCTTACGGGCAAGATGAACGAGAACACTACGTTCGACAGTAGCGACTTCCGCAACACTTTGCCTCGGTTCACACCGGAGGCTCGCAAAGCCAATCGGGCGTTGGTCGACTTGTTAGGCGACATGGCAAAACGAAAGAGCGCCACGCCTGCTCAGATTGCGCTGGCGTGGTTGTTGGCGCAACAACCGTGGATCGTTCCAATCCCTGGCACAACAAAACTGAAGCGGCTGGAAGAGAATATTGGGGCGGTCGAGGTCGAACTGACGCCAGATGATCTCCGCGAAATCGAAACCGCTGCGTCACAAATCGAAGT
>DATFXC010000256.1:0-15019 GCA_035258625.1 Candidatus Udaeobacter sp.
GCGGAAAGCGATGAATTGACCGAACTGGCGGAGACGTTGCGGCAACTGACGTAATCAGCGGGGAATTATTTCACCACAACTTCGCTGAACGGAAAAACATAAGCCTGGAGCGAAACGAGCATTCCCACCAGTGCCGCCAGCGCGACCTTGAACACGCCAATTGCGCTCAACAAAACGACGATTGGCGACACTGCTACGGCAGTGGATAGCGCGACGCTATGCAGCGGATCATAGTTCTGAAGCCAAGTCATTTCGAACGCCGAAGAGGGAGACGGAAACTAACCGAGCATCCACTTTAACAAGATGCGCAAATCCAACAGGTGCCTCCGCCCGGCCAACTGCCAAGCCTTCCCGGAGAAGTTAGCAGTGCTTCCCCTCCCAAGCGGGAGCGCGCGACCGGGGCTAGGTCCGGTTGGACTTGGAGATTCGAAACATTGGTGAGGCTACGACTAATCCAGTTCAGGCTCAGCTCGCTCATTTTGCATTGCGAGTTCGTTCATGATAACTTTTTCCCCAGGTAAATTGCTTTATGCCCCAACTTGATCGCAACTCTCAAAAAGAGAACAGACACCGCGGGAGCGAACCGAATTTTAACTGGCGCGGCGTCGTTCTGATCGTGATCGCTTTCAGTCTGATTGCGATGGCGATGCTCTTTTACCGGGGCGGGATGCAACCGGTTGAAGACGTGCCGTATAACCGTTTCCTCGAGCTGCTGGAGAACAAGCAGATCGTCAACGACAAGAATTATCCGCTCCAGTTGGTGGTCGAAGACGGCCGGCCCACGCAAACGCTGCGCGGAGCATACATTCGCCAGGGCGCAAGCGCAGCGCCGTCGCAGCCCACGCCGTTCCGCACGACCGTCTACTTGAATTTCACAAATGATCTGCAGAAAAAACTCGCCGACGCTGGAATGCAGCCCGCCATCAAGACGGAATCCAACATGCTGGCGCAGACTGTGGTGGGTTTTCTGCCGATCGCGCTTTTCCTCCTGGTGCTCTATTTCCTGTTTCGTCAGCAGATCCGAATGGCTGGCAAGGGCGCGCTGAATTTCGGCAAGTCCAAGGCGCGCATGCTCGCGCGGGACAAAAACAAGATCACGTTCCGCGATGTCGCCGGCGTGGAAGAAGCCAAGGACGAAGTGCAGGAACTGGTCGAGTTCCTGCGGGATCCGAAAAAATTTCAGAAACTCGGTGGTCGTATTCCCAAGGGCGTTTTGATGGTTGGCCCGCCGGGCACGGGCAAGACGCTGCTGGCGCGCGCTATCGCAGGCGAAGCCGACGTTCCCTTCTTTTCAATCAGCGGCTCGGATTTCGTTGAAATGTTCGTGGGCGTCGGCGCCTCGCGCGTGCGCGACATGTTCGAGCAAGGCAAGAAATCCGCGCCGTGCATCATTTTCATCGACGAAATCGACGCTGTCGGTCGTCACCGCGGCCACGGAGTTGGCGGCGGCCACGACGAGCGCGAGCAAACATTGAATGCGTTGCTCGTGGAGATGGACGGTTTCGATACCCAGGAAGGCGTGATCATCATTGCCGCAACGAACCGGCCCGACGTCCTCGATCCGGCGTTGCTGCGACCGGGGCGGTTCGATCGCCAGATCACCGTTAATTTGCCCGACGTGAAAGGCCGCGAAGAAATCCTGCGCGTGCACGCAAAGAAAGTGAAGCTCGCCGAGGGCGTCGATCTTGCCGTGATCGCGCGCGGCACACCAGGTTATTCGGGCGCGGAATTAGCTAATGTCATCAACGAAGCGGCATTGCTCGCCGCGCGTCGCGGATTGAAGGGGATCACGCTCGCGGAGTTGGAGGAAGCGCGCGACAAAGTGCGCTGGGGCAAAGAGCGCCGGAGCCTCGCGCTCAGTGAGAAAGAAAAACAGAACACGGCGTATCACGAAGCAGGCCACGCGCTCTTGCTCGTCCTTCTCCCCCACACTGAGCCGTTGCACAAGGTGACCATTATCCCGCGGGGTCCTTCACTCGGTTCAACCATGTGGTTGCCAGAGGAAGACAAATACACCAATCGCAAAAACGAATTGCTGGCCAGTCTCGCCGTTGCCATGGGCGGTCGCGTCGCGGAAGAAATTATCTTCGGCGACATAACTAACGGCGCACGCGGCGACATCAGAGGGGCCACGGCCATTGCACGCCGGATGGTTTGCGAATGGGGCATGAGCGAGAAAATGGGCATGGTCGAATACGGCGAACACGAAGATTACGTTTTCCTTGGACGCGAGCTGACTCGCAACCGCGACTACAGCGAAGCGACGGCCGAACTTATCGACCAGGAAGTGCGCAGGCTCATCGACGAGGCATATCAAGTGGCCAAGCACACGCTCATAACCAATCGCGACAAACTCGAAACCATCGCAAAAGCGTTGCTCGAGTACGAGACCCTCGACGGCTCGCAAATCAAAGAAATCATCGACCACGGTCGCCTGATCAATCCGCCGCCTGGTATTGGCTCGACGCCCACCAAGAAACTGCCGGACAAACCACCCAAGCAAGTCGTGGCACCCGACGTCGCCCCACCGCTTCCGGGCGCCCTCGGCGGGGCCCCGGCGTAATTCGTCCGCACGTAGGTTGCCAGATCACGTCTCGCGCCTGATTCGGCAAGTGTGCGTTGTCCCAGTCCGAGCGATGACGGTAGCATCGGTACTGGGACGCCGTTGCTGTTCTCGTTGGCTCAAACACAAGACCGATTAGCCCAAAATTTGGACCGATTTCTCGTTAGGCCGCATGAAAGTGCTGGTATTTGGCAATTCTGGCTCCGGAAAGAGCACGTACGCAAAAGCTCTTGCCACGCGGGAGGGCTTGGCGTACCTCGACCTGGACTCGATCGTTTGGGAGCCGGGCAAAGTTGCCGTGCAGCGCCCCTGTGAGTCTGTCGCAGCTTCTCTTCGGAGCTTCATCGATTCGCAGGCTGCCTGGGTCATTGAAGGCTGCTACGGCGAACTGGTTCGAGCGGCGTCGACTCACTGTACGCTGCTGGTCTTCCTCAATCCGGGGATGGAGGCGTGCCTGGCAAACAATCTCAGGCGGGCCTGGGAGCCACACAAGTACGCTTCGCTCGAACTTCAAAACACCATGCTTAGTCAGCTTCAAGAGTGGGTGGCCGGTTATTATCAGCGAACGGATGCTTGGTCATACCGGGTCCATCGTGAAATCTTCGATGCTTTCGCGGGACCAAAGACGGAGCATCATGAGCTGGGCGCGTATGCCGCCTAACAACAGATCGAAGCCGACAGCTGAATCCAGGTGTTAGACGGCATGAGTGAACTTCTCGCGGGCAAGGTTCAGGGCGGCTTCAGCGAGGCCTCTCGCTGGTTAAAGCTGTTCAATGCCGCCTACAGCGAGAAGCTGGGGATGTCTGTGTTCCCCGGCTCGCTGAACATCGCACTCGATCACGTGTTCAATTGGTTTGATGCGCGTTACGAAGCTCACAGAATTTGGTTCGGTCGAGAAGAGTACGGCGGCGAGCGCGACATACTGCTGCTTCCCTGCGAATTAGTGAGTCTCGATCATCGGAAAGCGTTCTTGTGGACACCGACGACTGCGGCGAGGGATCGACGGGACCCCTGGGTCGTCGAGATCGTCGCTGACGTCAATCTGAGAAATCATTTCGGCTTGCAGGATGGCGATCTGGTCGAGATCAAGGTGCGCACTACTGGCATCCAGTGATGGGGATACGTACGTTAGGCTAAACTCTGGCAACTATGAGAGACGCGCTTAGCGCCTGCGGTCCACAGCAGCGCGACGTGTGCGCCACCGGCTGCCGTGATTTATTTCCTTCTCGTTCCCGAAGCGAAGAATTACCTTTATGAAAAAGGATTCGATGAGGCTTAAGTTTTACGGCACGCGAGGATCGATCCCAGTCTGTGATACTGGCTTTCAGCAATTTGGCGGCAACACTACGTGCTTTCAAATTACGTTTACGGATACAAATCGCATCGCGATTATTGACGCCGGAACTGGACTTCGAAATCTCGGCCGGGACATGCGCGCGATCGGACATCACCAGGACCAGCTGATCATCGCGTTCACTCATTTCCATTGGGATCACCTGCAGGGTTTCCCATTTTTCGTGCCGGCGTATAATCCCCAGCAAAAAATTACGATTCTCACACTCGGTCGGGGCCAGACCATCGGCAATCTGCGGGAGATCTTCGAGGTGCCTATGCAATCGCAGTATTTTCCTGTGCAGTTGGATCGAATGGGGGCCCAATTTGAATTTCTGAAGGTCGAAGATGCCAGCGAACGCTTTACTGACGTCGACAATGTGGAAACCACCGTCACCGGTCAACGGCACAATCACCCGGGTGGCGCGTATGGTTTTCGGATTGAGCGCAA
Source organism: Candidatus Udaeobacter sp. (assembly GCA_035258625.1). GTDB lineage: Bacteria > Verrucomicrobiota > Verrucomicrobiia > Chthoniobacterales > UBA10450 > Udaeobacter. Next base: position 4,347 of record DATFXC010000256.1, read on the forward strand.
CGGTAAGGTGCTGGTCATATGCACCGATGTTGAGCATGGCGAGGAAATCGACCCTCTGGTGGTGGAGTTGAGTCGGAGCGCCGACTTGCTGGTGCACGACGCACAATACACGGCCGAGGAACTACGGACGCACCGGGGATGGGGTCACAGCAGTTTCGATCAGGCCATGCAGGTAGCGGAAATGGCCGGGGTCAAACAACTCGTCATGACTCACCACGACCCTGAACACGATGACGATTTTCTTCTGCGCATGGAAAAGCTCTGCCAGAGGCGGTTCCACAACTCGCAGTTGGCGCGCGAAGGAATGGAAGTTTCTCTGTAGAAGGCAATCGGAAGCTGTTTGGCGTTTGGCACGAGGCCTGTCTTCATCCATCGGAAAATTCCACGTTCGCGATCTAATCAGCTTGGGTGCGACCACGGCGCTCGGTTTGAGCTACTTGTGGTTTCGGCTGATGGTCATCGGACATTGAGCACCCAGCGTGACGATGAATGAACGAAGCATTGCGGCTTACGACGTATCGCGACGCGTCACAACCTACGACGCCGATATGGAGTTGATGCACCCGAATCGATCAAAGATGGTTCAAATCGCTATTGCGGTGTTGCCGTTTCCCAAAACTGCAGCACTTCGAGCAATCGATTTAGGGATCGGTACTGGTTACTTCACTGAGCGCTTTCTCAACCACTTTCCGAACGGCCGGGTTCTCGGCATTGACGGCGCTCAGGCCATGATTGAACTGGCGAAGGCGCGCCTAACATCATTAGCGTCGCGAGTCGAATTCGTCATCGGCGATTTTCGAAAACTGCGTGAACTGGTTCCTGGCGCCGGTACGGTCGATGTCGTATTTTCTGCGTACGCGCTTCACCACCTTAGTCGTCCGGAAAAGGAGACGGTGCTAAGACAAGTGGTTGAGCTTCTCGTGCCGGGCGGTTGGTTCGTGAACGCCGATCTGATTGTCGCTGATTCACCGGAATTGGAGACCCGTTTACAGCAGATCCGGATCGCTGGAATTGTGGAACGCGCGGGAGGCGCGGACACTCGGTTCGCTAATTCAGCATTGACGCGGCAATTCCTGGCTGACCTCGAACTTAAGGAAGCTGATCAACCACTCACCCTTGCCGAGAATTTAGAGCTCCTTCGGAGTTCTGGTCTGAAAAACGTCTCCGCGTTTTGGCTCGAATACCGCGAGTTGGTAAGCGGCGGGCAAAAATGATGACGCGCTTCGCCTAGCCGCCCCGGACAACGTTTCGCAAACAGCCAGTACACCTGATGAAAGCGCCTCTCGCAATCTCAGCGATTCTGTTATTCGCCGTGTGCGCACGCTCTGGTGACGCTGATCGCAAGTCACCGGATGAAGAGTCCCTGCCTAGTTACATGGCGGGGCAGTATGATCTGATCGGGCGCAAGGCTGATTCGGCTCGAACGTATAGTGACTGTAACGCTCCAAGATGAGGAGTTCTCCAAGTGGCCCGAATCGTCGACGGTAGGACCGATAATTGCGCTGCTCGATTCGATACGGCAGCAGGCACCGATCGTATTCCCGTCCCAGGAATGCATTTTCATTTTGACGGCAAGGAGTATAACGCCACCTACCGCTGGTAATCGGATCCTGACAATTACCCGCGGTTCACGGGTTACCTTGATGTTTCCGGCACTAAATCTTTTGGCCTCGAAGGGTTTTTTCCAATCCACAAGTGATCGCAATGCCGCCAGACCATCAAGAATCGGTTTTGATTTTACGAACAAGTTTCCATATTGAGTCACGGATGAGCAGCGGGCAAATAGCAGTCATTCTGAAGCGATTCGACACACCCGATGCTGGACCCGGCTGCTACATATCACAACCTGAATCGACCGACGCTGATACAATCGGCTCCGGTTCGCAGTAGGACTCGACGACGCGAACGCGTTGTTCTACAACCGTCGCATGAACAAGTTCGTCCCAATACTTTTGTTCACAACTCTGATGCCGTTTCTCACGCATGGGCAGCAAGCGGGTGGCACACTCGCTGGCGCACTTGCCAGTCAAGGACTTGGCGGCGCGAAGCTGGAACGACGCTACGGTAATCACCTCTTCGTCCCGGTTTCCATAAACAATAGGCGAGGCGCGCTGATGATCGATACAGGCTCGCCCAACACGCTCATCGATCGCAACAGCGTGAATACATTTGGTCTCACGGCGGAAAAAACCGACTCGAATGTCGGCGGCTTGTTTGGCCGCACCTGGGAACGTTACGGCACGAGCAAAGTGAAAAGCATCGCGATGGGCAATTGCGTCGTCACCAATGTGCCTGTGGCAATCGTAGATTTGTCCGGCATGAATCCGGAGCGCAACGCTGCCGCAACCGGATCGCACATTTCCGATTCAAAAGCGATGGCCCACCTTAATGGCGTGCTCGGCGCGCGCGAGATGGTTAAGTTTAGGATGATCATCGATTGCACGCGGCAGATGCTTTACATAAATCCCAACGGCGGGAGCTCTGGGGTGAGCCAGAGTCTCGCGAATTTCCTGGCGGGTCGCGGTTTTACGAGAATCCCGATGCGCCTCAATGCGAATGCTCACTTTGATGTTGAAGGCGCGCTGAACGGACACATCACCCGGTTTCTCGTGGACACCGGCTCGGCCAACACGCTCATCGACACACAAGTCGCGGTGAAATCTGGAATCGGCGTGACTGCGCTTGCGGGCTACGGCGCGGGCGGCGCGGGCAACTTGGTGGAAGGAGTGAATCGCACGAGCGTGAAAGAACTGTCGATCGGCAATTTCAAACTGGCAAATGCCGAAGTAATCGTGGCGCACGTATCGGGCGACATTCTGCTCTCGAAATCGGAGGCGGAATCAAACGCCGGTGTTCTGGGCCAGGATTATCTTTCAACCAATTTCGCGGTGATCGACATGGGCGGCAAGGCCCTTTATCTGCGCCGCCCGGATTCTCGTTGAGAGTTCGGCCGTTTAGCGTGGCGTTTGATGATTTGCGGAACGGTCGCTTTGGCGAGGCTTGTGAATGCAGCGACTGCAGTATTTGCCGCCGAATCGCTCAGCCGCAACAAACCGATATCCACGCCGAGGTTTTTACCGCGCAGCCGGATAGCTTTTAATTTCAGATTCTCCCGGCCGCGCAGTGCGATGGGTGGCATCAAAGCGGCGGCTTGCGATGGACCAAGGGAGCGAAGCAGTGTTTCAATAGCATTGATCTCCGCAACTACATGGGGACGCACCTGATGCTTGCGACAAATTTCGTCCGACATTCTGCGCATCACAAAGCTGTCGGGCAATTGAAGCAGCCGTTGCTGGTGCAACTTTGAAAAATCAAGTACGCGCCGGTTCGCCCATCGATGGTTCTCCGCCACGATCAGCGCGAATTCATCCGTGCAAAGACGCTCGTAGCGTAAATTTGGAGAGTGGCGGGTCAGAAAACCCAGGCCGACATCCATGCGACCTTCTTCCACGGCCGTTTCGATCTCGGTGGAAGAGATTTCCTCGACCGTAACAATGATCCCCGGATGATCGGCCACAAAATCGCCGAGAAGTTGCGGCACGAGCGGCACATTCAGCACCGGAATAACACCCAAGCGCAATGTGCCGCGTAGTTCTCCGGGTTCGCTGTTCAGTTCCTGGAGAAAATTCTCCAACTGGTGAAGAAGCGCCCGGGCGTGCTCCTGAAAAATCAAACCTCTTGGCGTGAGCAAAATCCGTTTCCCGCGGCGCTGGAACAGAGGCACGCGAAGAGCCGCTTCCAAATCCCGCATTTGCTGCGATACACTAGGTTGCGAAATTCCGAGCCGGTCAGCCGCGCGGCTAAAGCTCCCCGCCTCGGCAACCGCGAGAAAATATCGGAGATGGCGAATGTCCAAAGGCTCTGGCATGCGAGAAGAATATTGTCCGGCGCGCTTGCCAAATGCAATGAAGGAGCTTGATTGAGGATCAAACCTTTGGTTTTATAGGCAAAACTTATTGCCCTATTTGTAAAACCTTTGAAAGGGACTATGTCAAAGCTCATTACCGTTGTCTTCTTGAGTGTTCTGCTGGTGGTGGGTTGTAATCAGAACTCCAGCTCGACTGTTCGGAACTCAAACAAAGTCCGCGTCGGTTATATCGGCTTGACGTGTGAAGCTCCAATCTATGCCGCCTACGAGAAAGGCTTTTTTAAGGAGGAAGGCCTCGAGCCCGAACTGGTGAAGTGTAACTGGTCAACTTACAAGGATGCGCTGGCCTTCGGCAGCTACGACATCACTCATCATCTGGTGATGTACTTTCTCAAGCCGATCGAACAGGGTTTGGATGTAAGATTCCTGGCCGGAATCCACCGCGGATGTCTGCGGGTTCAAGCGGGCGTGAAAACGAACATTCACACGATTCAGGATCTCAAAAGAAAACGAATTGGTGTGCCGGGAATGGGCACGCCTCCTTTCGTTTTCGCAAATCGCGTGTTCGGGGTGCACGGCATCGATGCCGGGAAAGACATTACATGGAAAGTTTATCCGGCGGGTGAATTAGGTCTGGCGATCGACAAAGGGGAAGTGGACGCCGTAGCCAACGCGGAACCGATCGGGAGCCTTTTGATCGCAGAAGGGAAAGTAAGAAACATTGCCGATCAGATAGTGGACGCGCCCTACAAAGATGAGTATTGCTGCGAGGTCATCGCGAACGGCAAATGGGTGGATGCCAATCCCGACACGGCGACCAGGGCAACGCGTGCGCTGTTGAAAGGAGCCAAGTGGGTCGAGACCAATCCACGGGCTGCGGCGATCATGGCCGTAGAGAAAAAGTATCTCGCTTCAACCCCGGAACTAAACACCGTCGCGCTCGCGCGTTTACGCTACGTACCAAGTGTTCAGCTAGCCGAGGAGTCAGTGCATACTGCCGGCCGTGAAATGAAAACCGCGAAAATGCTTTCTCCGGAGACCGACACCGACGCGCTGGCCAAGCGCGCTTTCATGCATCTGCCCGGCGTGACAGACGAATGGATCAAGACTCTGGAGGTGGAAAAAATTGCCGGCGCCCAAGTTTCACCCGACGAAGATATCCGCCTCATCGCGGCGTTGATCCAGAAAGACACGAGCGATTCGTGTTGCCGAAGGAAAATGTTCGATCAGCCGGATCAGGATGCACCGAACCTCGCTAACCCTGACGCGCCGTGTGTCGGGAAGAGTTTAATGGCGGGTGGGGAGTAATCGGGCTGGCGGCGAGCGGAAAGCGATACGAGAACTCATCGCACTCCAAAAACACTGTGTGCGAAATTTCGCGACTCTGTTCTTATGTTTGGCGAAGCTTTGGAGTGTGCACGACGTCCCTGCGTCGCTTTTCGAGCTGGTCACGGTGTTATGCGCCTAACAAATAACAATGAAGCGACATTGCCCTGGCCAATGCAGCTCGCTGTTCCGGGCGCAGCTTTAGTTACATTTGGAATTCACTTCCTGATTTCCAGAAGCGCCCCGCCGCCCGAGACACATTCTTATATGTTGCTCTTTTGGGAAATCGTCGGCGTCTCAATCGTCCTGGGAATCGCGCAACGTTTCTGGCCGGCACTGCGCCAATGGATGCGGCACATGTGGCCAATTTTTACGGCGGCGATCCTGTCACTCGGTGTCTGGGACGTGATCACGACTGGCTTGCACTTGCTACCGCTGCCGTACTTTCCCGGACCTGCGGCGGTGTTGCGCAGTTTGATTAACGATCGCGGGCTTTTGCTCGATAGCACATGCCACTCGCTCGTGTTACTTCTGAGCGGCTATGCGGTCGGTGTAATTGTGGGACTTGTTAGCGGCGTCTGCATCGGCTGGTCCACTTCAGTGCGCTATTGGGGAATGCCGCTGCTTAAAGTTGTAGGGCCGATTCCTGCAACGGCATGGATTCCTTTGGCGATGGTCGTTGCCCCTTCGACAATGGTTTCTGCGGTGGGATTGATCGCGCTCGCCGTGTGGTTCCCGGTCACAATGTTGACTGCCTCTGGCATCTCCAATACTCGCGCATCCTACCTTGACGTCGCCCGAACGCTCGGTGCCGGCCCGGCGTATCTAATCTTTCGAGTGGCTATTCCAGCCGCCGTTCCGAATATTTTCATCGGCTTGTTCATGGGGCTCGGTGCATCTTTTCTAACTCTGGTGGTAGCGGAATCTGTAGGAGTTAAATCCGGTCTCGGTTGGTATCTCAGTTGGGCCCAGGGCTGGGCCGAATACGGCAAAGTTTTCGCCGCGCTCATTATCATGGCAGCCTTCTTCTCCACAGTGATGACTTTGCTTTTTAAACTGCGCGATCGAGTTCTCGTTTGGCAAAAGGGAATAATTAAGTGGTGATGACGAATGTCGCGGGCGCGTCAGCCCTTCGCGTTCACGAACTTTGCAAAAGTTTTCCGGTACCGGATGCGCCGGGCACAAGGCGACTTGTCCTGGGTGGCATTTCGTTTTCCATGGCCGCAGGGGAGCTCGTCTCGCTAGTTGGCCCGAGCGGTTGCGGAAAGTCGACGTTGCTTCGACTCATCGCCGGTTTGGATTCTCTGGATTCGGGCGAACTGCTTGTCGATAACCAAAAAATTCTCGGACCGAGCGCGGAGCGCGGGCTTGTGTTTCAAGATCCTAATCTGTTCCCGTGGCTGACTGTTCGTCGCAACATCGAGGCTGGCCTCGTTGCCCGCGGCGTGTCGCACGAAAAACGAAATGAAGTGGACCAATTCATGCGGCTGGTCGGACTCGAAGCGTTTGCCAATTCGTATCCACATCATCTTTCCGGAGGCATGGCTCAGCGCGTTGCCCTTGCGCGCGCACTCATCAATCACCCCAAGATTCTCCTGCTCGATGAACCGCTCGGGGCGCTTGACGCCTTTACGCGGATGCGCATGCAGGATGAAGTGGTGCGCCTGTGGGAAAATCGCCGCACCACGATGCTTCTCGTCACCCACGACGTCGATGAAGCGATCTACATGAGCGATCGCATCCTCATCATGACCCAGGCGCCTGGGCGTATCGATCGCGAGATTGATATCGAGCTCGCGCGCCCGCGCGATCGTACCAGCGATTCATTCCTCCGTTTCCGCAGCGAGATCCTCGAACATCTGCACTTGGCCGGCAAAGCAGCGGACCCTTCAGCCTAGCAAAACGTCCTGGAAGCCGACGCTGTTACCGAGAGCCAACGGCGCGCGGCTGGGCATCCGCGTCTTAAAAAAGTAACAAAAATGTCCCTTTATCACCGAAAAAATCGTTGAGAAATTAGCGCGATGGAAGCCAAGCGTAGCGAACAGAACAGCCTTGGGTTGATGACCGGTCACGACGTTTACGAGGTCCGTCCCCGCAAGGACAGAGAAGGCTTTGATCTAATCAGCGATCTGTTTCGATACGGCCCGATCTGGTATGCGGGCCCCGATGCGCTCCGCAACGCGATTGCGTATGCGAAGTACCGATCGCGCTCGCGCTCGCAACGGGCAATTATCCGCGTATTGGACGACTCCGGCGCTGTAGTCCAGATGCACGAGTAGAGGGCCGATTGCGTGGGTCAAGCTGGTCATCACGGGCACCATTATTTGAATAACGACGCAATGACGCTGCGTTACCTCTCCCCGATACTTCGCTGAGCCGTTTGCAGAGTCGTTGAATCTGGCCGTCATCGAGCGGCTTATGTTTCCCTCGGTTTGTGGCGATGGAGTCTGCTTCCCTTGCTGCGGGATAGCTTAGCCATCGTCGCAGCGCGGCCAGGATCGTGGCCCCGTTCTCGTTCAGTGAGTTTAACTACCATTGATCGAATCTGTGTTTGCCCTCGGAGTCTCTATCAGGCCAATGGGACGTTGTCACGCAATTGTAACATTTGCCTTTCCGATGTCGAGATCCAGCAGGCCTAACGCCGCTCAGCCGAGACATCGGTCGAAATTTAGTGATTGGTAACACGGTTTTCGCGTGTGCTTTCAAAACGCCTCTTATAGCCTTGCAACTTCCGGGAGGGAATTAGGATGCAAAAATGGATCATCTGCTTCAGTACAATTGCGCTTACGGTTACAGCTCAGTCAATTTCAGTCGCGGCTTCAGATGCAGGGTGGGACCGAACCGTTCTGCCGCGTCCGCCGCAGCCGTTTGAAGGTGTAGCGAAACGAACGCTCGAAGGCTCCGTCGCGTCGTTTACGCAACCGGTGAAAGCGCCGGAAGGCGCGCCAAATATCTTGCTGGTGTTGACCGATGATGCGGGTTTCGGAAATCCGTCGACCTTCGGCGGGCCCGTTGCTACGCCGACGTTCGACAAACTCGCGGCGGAAGGACTGCGTTATAATCGGTTCCACGTCACAGCACTTTGCTCGCCCACGCGCGCCGCGTTGTTATCAGGGCGGAATCATCATGCGGTCGGATTCGGATCGATTGCTGAAATCCCCGGGGGGTGGCCCGGCTACAACACGAATTGGCCCACCAGCGCAGCTTCCGTCGCTAGGATTCTTCAGCTCAACGGCTACAACACCGCTGCGATCGGAAAGTGGCACATGACACCCGACGACCAACAGGGCGCCGCCGGGCCCTTCGATCGCTGGCCGAACGCGCTCGGCTTCGACTATTTCTGGGGATTTCTCGGCGGCGAAACCGGCCAGTTCGATCCGGTGTTGACTGAAAACAACACGATCATCGGCGTGCCGAAAGAAAAGAACTTCTACTTCAATGACGCAATGGTCGAGCATTCGATCAATTGGATTCGCGATCAGAAAGCACAGGCGCCGGACAAACCGTTCTTCCTATATTTTTCAACCGGCGCGACACACGCGCCGCATCAGGTGCCGAAGGAATGGAGCGATAAATACAAGGGCAAGTTCGATCAGGGCTGGGACAAGTTGCGCGAACAAACGTTCGCGCGACAGAAACAGCTCGGCGTAATTCCCCCAAACGCCAAACTTACGCCGCGCGACCCCGCGTTCTCCGCGTGGGACAGCGTCCCGCCCGATGTGAAGAAATTGTATGCGCACCAGATGGAAGTTTATGCGGGCTACCAGGAGAACGCGGACAACGCTGTCGGCCGCGTGGTGAAAGCGATCGAGGACATGGGCCTCGCTGACAACACTCTGATCATTTACATCTTCGGCGACAACGGCGCGAGCATGGAAGGTACAGAGACTGGCACATTCAACGAAATGACCACGCTCAACGGCGTGCCACTCACAGCCGATCAACAGTTGAAAGCGATCAAAGCCTACGGCGGCCTCGACAAATGGGGTGGCCCGGACATGGCGCCGCATTACGCGGCGGCATGGGCATGGGCTGGAAACGCGCCGTTTCAATGGGGCAAACAAGTCGCATCACATCTTGGCGGTATTCGTGACGCGATGGTGATTCGCTGGCCAAAACGCATCACGGACAAGGGCGGTGTGCGCAGTCAGTTCACGCATTGCACTGATCTTGCTCCTACTATTCTCGAAGCCGCCGGCTTGCCTGCGCCAAAACTAGTTAACGGCGTGGAACAAATGCCGATGCATGGCGTGAGTTTTCTTTTCACGTTCAATGATCCCAAAGCGCCCTCGAGGCACACGCAGCAGTATTTCGAGATTTTGGGAAACCGCGCGATGTACAAGGACGGCTGGCTGGCATGTTGGCGACTGGACCGAATTCCATGGAAGATCGATCCCGAAACGCTCTCACGGTTTTCGCCAGGCAAATGGAATCCCGACAACGACAAATGCGAGTTGTACAATCTCGATGAAGATTTCTCGCAGGCAGACGACGTCGCCGAGAAGCACCCCGACAAAGTGCGCGAGCTAACCGCGCTGTTTTGGTCGGAAGCGGAAAAATATCAGGTGCTGCCGTTGCTCGGAGAAATGGCGAACGTGTGGGGTTTTCCCAAAGGTTTACCGGAACGGACGAAATTCACGTACTACAACGGAACGGAAAACATTTCTTCCGGCATGATTCCGCCGATCTACAATCGTTCCTACACCATCAGCGCCGATCTTGACAATCCTGGCCGATACGGCGCCCTCGGATTGCGCCCCGGAGTCGCGGGCGTGATCGTGGCTGAGTCCAGTTTCCTGGGCGGCTTTTCGCTCTACGTCGAGAACGGCCACCTGAAACACACCTACAGTTTGCTTGGCTTGAAACTGGATACCATCAGTTCGCGCGATGCATTGCCCACTGGCAAAGTGAATGTGCGCTATGAGTTCACCGCCGATAAACCTGGCGAATTCGGCACCGGCGGCACGAGCCGGCTTTTCATTAACGGCAAACAACAAGCCGAAGCGAAAATGGAGCATAGCGTTCCGTTCAGGTTTGCCTCTTACGAAGGCATGGACATCGGCACCGACAACGGCCTCCCAGTCGTCCCGAAATTGGAATACGCCAAAGTGCTACCGAAGTATTTCAGAGGCACGATCGAAAGGGTAGAGTTCGATCTCGGCCCGACAAAACTCAGCGCCGAAGATCTGCAGCGGATTTTTCTCGAACGCTTCGCCAGTGCAGTTCGCAACTGATTGCCGGGGCGCGCAGACACGACGGTCTGTTCATTTCATCAATCATCTGCAGTTGATTCGCTGTAGTTCATTTCATTCCTTTCTTCGAGGTTAATGACTACGGAAACGACACAAACAACGCCGAAGCTCGTACGCGCGCTCAAATTGCGCGATCTGATCCTGTTCAATTTGGTCGCCGTCCTGGGTCTGAGGCATCTTGGGACAACGGCGAAATTCGGTCCCGGATCGTTGCTGATGTGGCTGAT